>JAPKCR010000125.1 GCA_026421135.1 Sulfitobacter sp.
GATTGCAGCCGGTTGCGTAATGGAAACCACACCCAATATCGTGATCCTTGCCCCGATTTTGTTCCCGCTCGCCCAAAGCATCGACATGAACGAAATTCAGTTCTGCATCATGATGATTACCGCCCTGGGTGTCGGATTTATTACGCCGCCGCTTGGTCTTAACCTGTTCGTGGTCTCCGGCATCACCGGTGAATCAATACTGAAGATTGCCGCACGGGCCGTCCCGTTTGTGTTCTTCATGCTGATCGTCACCCTTCTGATTGCCTACATCCCGGCGATCTCAACCATCCTTCTTCCAGAAGCTTATCAATAGGAAACCCTTAACATGACACGCGAGTATCTTAAGAAAGCAACCCTTACACCCAGCAGCGGTGCCTCGGATGTCCATGAATTGGTTCAGGGTATTCTAAATGACATCGAAGCGGGCGGCGACGCGAAGGCGTTGGAATACGCAGCGAAGTTCGACAAATACGAGGGCAGCATCATCCTGTCCCAAGCCGAAATAGACGCAGCCATCGCTTTGGTGCCCGAAAAGATCAAAGCCGATATCCGGTTTAGCCACGATAACGTGAAACGCTTTGCCGAAGCGCAAAAAGCGACCCTTTCCAATATCGAAGTCGAAATCGTGCCGGGCATGATTGCAGGTCAAAAGATTATGCCGGTCGATGCTGCGGGTTGCTACGTGCCCGGTGGCCGCTATTCGCACATCGCTTCTGCGATCATGACGGTGACCACCGCCAAGGTAGCGGGCTGTAAACATATCGTGGCTTGTTCGCCACCCCGCCCCGACGTCGGAATTGCCCCTGCGATTGTCTATGCTGCACATATCAGTGGTGCGGACAAAATCATGGCGATGGGTGGCGTACAGGGCGTTGCAGCCATGACATTTGGTCTGTTCGGACTGCCAAAAGCAAATATCCTTGTAGGTCCGGGCAACCAGTTCGTCGCCGAAGCCAAGCGTATCTTGTTCGGCCGCGTTGGCATCGACATGATCGCGGGACCGACAGACAGTTTGATCCTTGCCGACAACACCGCTGATCCGCTGGTCGTTGCCACCGATCTGGTCGGTCAAGCTGAGCATGGGTACAATTCGCCAGTGTGGCTTGTCACCGATGACCGCAGCATCGCCGAAGAGGTCATGCGCCTGGTTCCAACGCTGATCGCAACCCTGCCAGAGGTGAACGCGGCCAACGCAACCGCTGCGTGGCGCGACTATGCCGAGGTCATCTTGTGCGCAGACCGCGAAGAGATGGCGTCGACGTCAGATGAATACGCCCCCGAACACCTGACCGTTCAGGCCCAGGATCTGGATTGGTGGCTTGATCGCCTGCATTGCTATGGCTCGTTGTTCTTGGGCGAAGAGACCACCGTAGCCTTTGGAGACAAAGCGTCCGGCACAAACCACGTGCTGCCCACCAGCCGCGCTGCGACCTATACGGGTGGTCTTTCGGTCCACAAGTACATGAAGATCGTGACCTGGCAGCGCTCAACCCGCGAAGGGGCAAAGCCGATTGCCGAAGCCACAGCGCGTATTGCCCGCCTTGAGGGCATGGAAGCACATGCACGGACAGCCGACATACGTCTGGCTAAATTTTTCCCCAATGAAACCTTTGATCTGACGGCGGAAGGTTAGTCATGAAACCGGGCGATCATCCTGATCTAAGCGGCCATGTCGCCTGCGTTACCGGGGCCAGTTCCGGCCTTGGTCGACGCGCAGCGCTGGTGCTGTCGCAAGCAGGGGCCAAGGTCGTTGCGATTGCCCGGCGCGCCGACGCTCTGGCGTCGCTCCAAGCCGAGGCACCAGGCGAAGTATTTGCCCTGCCATATGATCTGAACGACCGCGCCGGCCTTGCCGATCTCGCGCACCGTGCGGCTGAACCCTTTGGCGCGCCCGATATCGTGGTGCATGCGGCAGGCATAAATACCCGCGAAGTCGCGGATGACGTAACGCCGGAAGGCTGGGATATCACGCTGAACCTAAATCTGGCTGCACCGTTTTTCCTGTCCCAGCATCTGGTGCCGGGCATGCGGGCCCAAGGGTGGGGGCGGATCGTTAACTTCGCCTCGCTGCAATCGTACCGCGCCTTTGCCGGCGGAATTAGCTATGGGGCGTCAAAGGGTGGTATCGCACAATTGACCCGCGCCATGGCCGAGGCATGGTCGCGCGACGGCATCACTGCCAATGCGATTGGTCCGGGGTTCTTTCGTACCGAACTGACGGCGGCAGTGTTCAATGACCCGGAACGCGCGGCCCGCAACGCAGCGCAGACCTGTCTGGGCCGCAACGGCGAACCCGAAGACCTTGACGGGCCGCTTTTGTTTTTCTGCTCGGATGCCTGCGCCTATGTGACGGGGCAAATTTTAATGGTCGATGGGGGGTTCACAGCAAAATGAAAGCGCTTGTTTATACCGGTGTCGAGGAATTGGAATTTCGCGATGTGGCAGAGCCCGTTCCGACCCCGGACAATCATCTGATCCGGATCGACAGTGTCGGCATCTGCGGGTCAGACATGCATGCCTATCTGGGCCATGATGACCGCCGCCCCGCTCCATTGATCCTGGGTCACGAAGGGGCGGGTACCGTCGTGGGCGGTGCATGGGATGGCACCCGCGTGACAATCAACCCGCTTGTAACATGCGGCACCTGTGCGGCCTGTCTGGCGGGGCGCGACAATCTGTGCAGCACGCGGCAGATCATCTCGATGCCGCCGCGCGAAGGGGCGTTTGCCGAATTTGTCGCGATGCCGGAACGCAATCTGGTGAAGGTGCCAGCGGGAATATCCCTTGAAAAGGCAGCGCTGGCCGAACCGGTTGCGGTGTCTTGGCACGCTATACGTCTTGGGCTTGAGGCGCTGCCAAAGGGGGCCGTTGAAACAGCACTCGTGATTGGTGGCGGTGCCATCGGAGTTGCGGCGGCTATCAGCCTGATCGCCCAAGGTGTGCCGGATATTACCTTGGTTGAACCTAACAAGCTGCGCCGTGACTATCTGAAACTGGATGCATCGGTCAAAGTGATGGCACCGGATGATGTCGGCGAAAAGCTATTTGATATGACCGTGGATTGTGTGGGCTATGATGCCACCCGCGCCACTGCCAGCGCCGCCACCCGTCCCGGCGGGGTGATCTTGCACGTAGGCCTTGGGGGCGGGACAGCCGGCCTCGATATTCGCCGCCTGACCCTGCAAGAGATCACATTTATCGGAACCTATACCTATACCGCGCAAGATTTCCGCGACACTTGCGCTGCGATGTTCGACGGCCGCCTTGGCCCGCTCGACTGGGCTGAAAACCGCCCCCTTTCCGATGGTGCCCAAGCGTTCCGCGATATCCGCGAAGGCCGGGTTGCCGCTCCCAAGATCATTCTTAAACCAGCATAATTGGAGACGCTGATGTCCGATACCAAACCCATCCCGAACGAAATTCCGCAACTGCTTGTTCACGAAGAGGCCGACAATGTTGGCGTCGTCGTCGTCGAGGGCCTGACCGCAGGCACCGATATGCTTTGCTGTATTACCCACGACAATTCGACTTTCCGCCTGACCGCCAAGCAGGACGTGCCAATCGGTCACAAGATCGCGTTGAAAGACCTGAAAGCGGGCGACACCGCAATGAAATACGGCGAGGACATCGGCAAGATTATTGCCGATATCGGTAAGGGCGAACACGTCCACACCCAAAACTGCAAAACGAAGCGCTGGTAAGGACCCATAACATGACATCTAAATATTCAAACATCACCGTACAGGGCTACCGTCGCGAGAATGGCCGAGTTGGCGTGCGCAATCACGTGATCATCCTGCCCGTCGACGATATCTCGAACGCGGCATGCGAAGCTGTAGCCAATAACGTCAAAGGCACCATGGCGATCCCACACGCCTATGGCCGTCTGCAATTTGGCGAAGACCTTGATATCCACTTTCGCACGATCATCGGCACTGGTGCCAACGCCAATGTCGCGGCCGTTGTTGTGATCGGGATCGAACCCGGTTGGACCAAGAAAATCGCCGACGGCATTCGCGCGACGGGCAAGCCTGTGGCCGAATTCTCGATTGAACAAAAAGGTGACTTCGAGACAATCCGCGCCGCATCCTGGGCTGCCAAGGAATTCGTGCATCACGCGACTGAAATTCAGCGCGAAGAATGTTCAATCAATGAGCTTTGGATTTCCACCAAATGCGGCGAAAGCGATACGACAACGGGTCTGGGATCTTGCCCGACGGTCGGTAACATGTACGACAAGCTGCTGCCCGAAGGCATCACCGGCTTTTTCGGCGAAACATCCGAGATCACCGGCGCAGAACACATCTGTAAAGAGCGCGCGATCAACGCAGAGGTTGGCGAGCGCTGGTACAAGATGTGGGAAGCCTACCAGAACGATGTGATTTTCGCGCACCAGACCGATGACCTGTCCGACAGCCAGCCCACCAGAGGCAACATCGAAGGCGGTCTGACCACCATCGAAGAGAAGGCACTTGGCAACCTTGAGAAAATCGGACGGACGTCAAAGTTCATCGACATTCTTGAACCAGCCGAAGCACCGGGTCAGGGCAATGGCCTATACTTCATGGACTCATCTTCGGCGGCGGCGGAATGCGTGACGTTGATGGCTGCCGGTGGTGCCGTGATCCATACCTTCCCGACAGGGCAGGGCAACGTAGTCGGTAACCCGATTGTGCCAGTGATCAAAATCACAGCAAACCCCCGCACCGTGCGCACAATGGCAGAGCATGTTGATGTCGACGTGTCCGGCATCTTGCGTCGCGAGCAAACGATCGACGAAGCTGGCGATGCGCTTATCGAAATGATCCGCCGGACTGCCAATGGCCGCAACACTGCAGCCGAGGCTCTGGGCCACCGGGAGTTCTCGATGACCAAGCTGTACCGCAGCGCATAATGAACCAATGGGCGGCCCTGCTATCAGGGCTGCCCATCACCATGCCGAAGGCAGGCCGTGATCAGTGACTGACAGAACCCGTATTTCGATTGCCGATGCAAAGGCGCTGATCCATGCCGCCCTTGCTGCGGCGGGCGTGCCTTTTGACGTGTGCACTTCTGTCGCCGCAGCGCTTGTCGCTGCCGAGGCGGAAGGCCAAGGCGGGCACGGGTTTTCACGCCTATCCGATTATGTCGCTCAGGCGCGGTCGGGCAAGATTAACTTAAACGCAAAGATCACCAAGACACTGCGTGGGCCATCGTCGGTCTTGATTGACGCGGACCGGGGCTTTGCCTTTCCAGCACTTGACGCAGCACTTGCGACAGGATTGCCCTTGGCAGAGAAAATGGGCATCGCAATCATGGCCGTCGGTAATTCGCATCATTGCGGAGCGCTGTCAGTACAGGTCGAAAAGATTGCCAAAGCGGGCATGATCGGGCTGATGGTCGCAAATGCCCCCAAAGCGATTGCGCCGTGGGGGGCAAAAGATCCGGTTTTTGGCACCAACCCGATTGCCTTTGCCACACCCCAGGCCACAGGTGATCCTTTGGTGATTGATATGTCCTTGTCGCGGGTTGCCCGTGGCAAGGTGCTGAACGCCCATAAGACCAACCAACCGATCCCGCTGGGTTGGGCGCTGGACGCGCAGGGCGAACCGACAACAGATGCCAAAGCGGCCCTTGAAGGCACGATGATTCCCATTGGCGAGGCGAAAGGTACAGCCCTAGCCCTAATGGTGGAAATTCTTGCCGCCGCCTTTACCGGCAGTGCTTTTAGCCAAGAGGCTGGATCGTTTTTTACCGCTGACGGACCAGCGCCCAGAGTTGGGCAAACCTTGATTGCCATTCGCCCCGATGCGAATTCAGATTTTCTGCAGCGGGTCAGCACCCTGCTTGATACGATCCAGGCCATGGAAGGCGCACGCCTTCCCGGAACCCGTAGGCGGGGGGCCATCCGCAGCGCTGAAGCCGACGGGCTTTTGGTTCAGTCCCACTATCTAAACCTTGCCAAAACCCTCGCCGATAGCGCGTAGCGTACCGGTGGTCACACCCGCCGAACTTAACCTATTAGGATAATAAACCATGAATATGGCCGCCATGCAGTCTCGCGCCCATTCCCTGATACCTGGTGTGTTGGTGGCTTTGATCATCGCGATGGCAAGCAAGTTTGTGTCTGAACACTATGGCGCGCCTTCAATGTTGCTGGCGCTCTTGTTCGGGATCAGTTTGAATTTTCTTGTCGATGATCCACGCTGCGGACCGGGCATCGCATTCACTTCGAAGACATTGCTGCGGTTGGGCGTGGCGCTGTTGGGATTGCGCATTAGTTTCGGGATGATGAGCGGGCTTGGCTGGCCCATTGTTGCGATGGTGGTGCTGATGGTGCCCACGACAATTGGCTTTGGCTTTGTCGCTTCGCGGTTTTTCGGTTTTCGCTATCGCTTTGCCTTTTTGTCGGCAGGGGCCGTTGCGATCTGCGGGGCCTCTGCCGCCCTCGCCATCGCTGCAATCCTGCCGAAGGATGAAAAATCAGATGACAGGCTGGTGTTCACGGTTGTCGGAGTCACCATTTTGTCGACGATCGCGATGATCATCTATCCTATCCTTAGTCAGGTGCTGGGATTTGACGATGTGACGGCGGGCATTTATCTGGGGGCCACGATCCATGATGTGGCACAAGTTGTTGGTGCGGGGTTTTCAATCTCTGAACAGGCAGGTGAAACGGCGACTTTGGTG
>JAPKCR010000757.1 GCA_026421135.1 Sulfitobacter sp.
TCCTCATCAATCCCAAATGCATCCTCCATGTTGCGCAGGGTCATCAGGCGGAACTGATCAATTTCACTCTCGACTTCGGCAAAGCTGATTGGTTCTTCGGTTAGGTCTACAAAGCCGCGCACAGCAGTCGTGCCATAACTGTGCCCAGCGCCCTCTGATCGTTCTTTGAACAACCCAAGGATCGGAATGTCTTTGTCGCTGGTCACACTGCGCGCACGCTCATGCCAATCGGCCACGGATTTGGCAACCATATCAAAGCATACACCGCCGACAGGGGTGTTCATGTTAGGTAGATATTTGGCGAAAACCGGATCGTTGGTGTCTAGGAAGTTTGGTTCAAAAAACTCACCTCCTGAATAACTTTCGACCGTGCACAACCCAACTTTACCCATCGTTTTCATAAGCGCCTTTTCGGCCGCCTTTTTGAATTTCAGATAGGCCGCACCAGCGCTGTCGCCAAACAGTTCTTCTGCACGCAAGCGCACGGCCAGCGGATAGACCGCAGCTGCCCCAAACCCCAACGCACAGGCAATATGATGGGACGAACAAATCTGCCCGCTTTCAACCACAAGGCTAACCTTGAATCGGGCGCCCTCTTCGATCAAGCGCTGGTTGATCGCGGACACGGCCAACACCATGGGCAAGGGTGCGTGCGTGCGCGACAAATGACGGTCTGTCAGAATGACAACACCCCCTTCGGATTGCGCAAATGCCACCACCTTGTTAGCAATACACTCGATGGCGGCAATCAACGCGGCCTCGTTGGCGCTTGCATCGCTCTGAACTGGTTCATAAAGTATATCAAATCGTGCCCATGGCGTATCGGTCTGCGCCTTGATTTTGAGCATATCTGCCATGCGCAATACAGGTGAATTCAGAACAATCTGACGAGATCGTGCGAGACCAAGATAGGATTTTTCACCAAGAGCGACGCGTAATGTCATGCCTTCAGCCTCGCGGATGGAATCCAGCGGTGGATTGGTGACTTGCGCAAATCGCTGGCTAAAATACTTGGCCACCCCGCCCTCATTGTCTGACAGCGCGTTGATCGCGTTACCGTACCCCATGGCCGATACTTTTTCGAATCCCGTTTGCAACATAGGGTCCATCAGGAATTTAAAACTTTCCTGATTGAGAGTGTAACCCACATACCGCGCAGGTCGATCCAGATCACCCTCGTATCGCGCCGCTGCCGAAGTCATCTCTGCATCCGTCATATCGTCAATGTTGGTCTGTGCATCGGCCAAAAGCTTCGTATAGTCTTTTGCGGCCGCCAATGCTTCAAGCGCCTCGGTGGTTTCATATGTGCGCTTCGTTGTGTGATCAAAATAGATCATGCCGCCCGCCTCAACGCGGCCACGGCGCAGCACGTCTTCGGCTGGGAAATCAATCTGGCCGGCTTCTGACATCACAGCAAGATAGTCGTTTGTCTCAACCGAGCGCAGAGGCCGCAAGCCTAGGCGATCCAATCGTGCACCAATAATATCGCCATTGCCAAAAATCAATGCGGCGGGTCCATCGTTCTTTTCTTCTGACAAAGACAGATATTCCAGCATCGCTCGTACCTGCGGCGAAATAAACACATCATTTTCCCACGCGGGCGGCATCATGGCGACAACGGCCGTCACCAGACCTAGGCCTTCGTCATAGACCCGCGCGTTGAGTGTTTGATCAAGACGGCAACTATCAGATTGACCAGGTGGGCGAATGATTGCTTTGTTGCGTGCAAGTGCAATCGCGGCCTCAGACAGCCGGTTCTTTTTGTCTGTGTTCAGCTCCCCATTATGGGCCATCAGGCGAAACGGCTGGGCCATAGACGGATGCGGATCGGTGTTGGTTGAAAACCGCGTGTGAAAATACATCGTGTG
>JAPKCR010000758.1 GCA_026421135.1 Sulfitobacter sp.
CGACTCGCTTGACAAAGTGTTAAAAGTGAGGAAACCTATATATATATACATTTTATTATTATTTTGAGATTACCCGTGCGCCAATTACTTGCATTTAACGGATTTCTTTACCTGTGCGCCTTTTCAGTTTTTGGTCAACCGGCGTTAGCCGCGCCGTTTGATTTAGGTCCAGGTGATTTGATCGAAATATCAGTCATGTCTCGTCCCGAGTTGACGCGACCCTATAGGGTGCGGCTGGATGGTGCGATTTCTCTCCACATATTAGGAAATATTCAGGCAGAGGGGAAATCCCCCGCTGACCTTGAGGCCGAGCTGGAGGCGCAATTTTCAGATGTTTTCGAGGGGTCAACGTCGATTACTGTCGAGGTGGTTCGTTATCGGCCTGTAATCGTAGGGGGGCAGGTCGCGGCACCTGGTGCCTATGAATATATGGCCGGGCTTGATGTTGCGCGTGTCGTCGCCCTTGCCGGGGGTGTTGGTGTCGGCGTGGCGGCTGACACTGTCTCCACTCAGATGCGGGTCGAGGCAGAGTCAGCGAGATATGAATTGCTGCGCGCCCGGCTTGCTAGTCGGCTGTTGGAGCGCGCGCGCCTTTCGGCTGAACGTGACGGAAGCGATAGTATAGCGATGCCTGCCGAAGCAGAGGCCGTCCTAGGGGCGGCAGCGTCAGACTTGCTAGAGGCGCAAACGAATTTGCGAGCGTCCCGCGAGAGCCAGCTTTCACTGCGGCTCGCTGCAGAAGATTCCAGACGTATACTCGCCGAGGATGAAGCGGAAGCCTATGCAGAACGCCGCGCACTAATTCGCAGTCAGGTTGATGCAACAATGGAAGAGCTCTTGGTCCAGCAGGGTCTGGCTGAACGGGGGCTGGCGCTATCTCAGCGGTCGCTCGATCTTCGGCTATCTGCCGACCGCTTTCGCGCGGACGAGCTTGAGGCCGTCGCGTTGGAGGCTTCGGCCCGGGAAAAGGTTTCAACCGCCGTCGCAGGCAAGGAAACAGCAACAGCCCAACGTGAAGGTGAAGTGGCCGCGACTCTTACGGGGATTGATGCCGAGATTGCGGAAATTCGCACTGACATGGGGCTCGCGCGCCGTTTCGTAACTACGTTTGGTGATCCGGCCAGTTCGGCTATGCTGACGGGTGCCGACACACAATACCGCATCCGCCGATATGACGGAAAAGGCGTCACCGTAATCGAAGCCAATCTGGATACGGTCGTGCATCCGGGTGACATGGTAGAAGTGGTGATTGATGATCCTCTGCCTGCTGCACAGGCTGATCAGGTTAAGCTGCAGGCAGACCAATGACGCTCCGGCGTCTGGCGGGCCACATCGCGGCAGCTATCGTGCTGTTGCAGATGTCGCTGCCTGTCGAGGCCAAGACCATTGATCTGTCGCGGATGGCCGTGACCCCCAACGCTCGCCTTGGCATCGCCTTTCCCGGGGACAAGACGCAATATTACCCCCTAATTGCCCAAGCTGGAATTGGCATTGCGCGCATTTCAGTGCAGTGGAAATTGGTCGAACCAACACCGGGCCGATTCAATTGGTCCGGACTGGATCGTCGTGTGGCTGCTCTTCAGGCATTGGGGATTCATCCGTTTTTGACGTTTGAATCGAATGCAGACTGGGCCACCGTTGCTGAAACACGCGGGGTCAAGAACGCGCGCCCTCGCGATCCTGCCCAATGGCAGCGCTTTGTGAATGCCGTGGTCGAAAGATACGACGGCGATGGGCGAAATGACATGCGGGGGCTCAGGCGGCCGGTCCCTTATTGGCAAGCGGCGAATGAGTGGATCAGTGACAGAAACAAGTCAGGTGGATGGGTAGGCTCGGCCGATCAACTCATCGCTTATATCAAGCTGAC
>JAPKCR010000126.1 GCA_026421135.1 Sulfitobacter sp.
CAGCCAGATTGGACGTGTCTTGGCACTGACAACTGTCGGCGATACAGTGGACGTGAATGCACTGGCGTTAACAGTTATGCGTTCGCTGGTCCCGTTTCGCGCACCAATCAGCCAAGTTGAGTTTGATAGAAAAAACCGACCCGGTCTATCCGACCGACAGCGCCAACTATTGGGGCAATGGGGCTATGCAAATGTCGAAGAGTTCTTTCGGTTTCACATTACATTAACGGGGCCAGTTTCTGACAGCGCAAGAAATAGGATTAGCCAAGTGCTAGAGCATTACCTGGTACCGACGATCCCTGCGCCATTCGTTGTCGACGGTCTGGCCCTGTGTGGAGAAGGCGATGACGACCGATTCTACCAGATCGCAAGGTTCGCATTAAACAAAGCTTCGAATAGTCTCTAACGCTCCCGAAAGCTCCTTTCCATCGGGGTCCTTCAACGCTGCTTCACGGAGGCGGGCGACCCATTCTGACGCATCTTTGCGTCCTTTCAGCATGTCCGCTCCGTTCATGACACTGTCAAATTTTGTCAATCCCCGTGCATGGGTATCGGAGTACCCTTTTATCAAGCGGCGGCAGCGGAGCATTTCGACGCAAAGTGCATAATCTTTCGTGATGGGTGCAAGGCTGCGAGTAAGCCATGACTCCAGATGTTCGTTCTCAACTGCATGGCGACGGGTTTTCAGGCGATAGGATTTCAACCCACCCAAAACATGCAAAAAACAAAAGGCCGGCAGACTGTCTGTGCGCAACCGCCGCCCCTTGCCAAACCACCGGTCCAGCCGCGCCATGGCTTTCCGGTTCCCCTCGATCCTAGCACCAAGCTTCGCAGGCAAAAGCCCAGCGATCTCCTCTGCTCTTGGATGGAAATATTCCGTCAATTGCATGACCTGGTTTTGGGTCGCACCCATCTCGGCACGAATGCGATCAAACCTAGGGCGTCGCGTTTTGATGTCGGCGACCCGGATAATGTCATCATAGGCCATCGCGTTAGCAATGTATTTCGCCGCCGTTACGCTAAGCAGCCAATCTTGCGCGGCGGTATCCAGCGCAAGAACCGAATTCAGCCGGTCAAGATAGGCCGCGCCATAGGCACATTCCTGAAAATCGACGACTTTTCGCAAACCAGCAGTGACCATCTGCTGAACTTTCGGCGGCATGGATTTGACACGATTAAGCAGCGCTTGCCATTCGTCCATCAAGTTCGCGGGCCCGACTATCTCGCTTTCGTTTTCTTCACTTTGCGACGGCTGAGTTACACCATTCTGCGAAGCGTCAAACCCGGCATTGAATGCGCGCAGACTGGTATCCACGCCTTTGCCGCTATTGCGGATGGCATCCTCAAATGCCTTGCGTGGAAAAGGTAGCGCTTTAGCACCCGCAAGCGCCCCAAATAAGCTGGCCGAGATGACCGATCCCTCGTCAATTGCCAATTGCTCCATATCAGCCAAAATCAGTCGCTGCGCGGCAATTTCAGCGGCGGCATGCACCTCTTCAGCATCAGCAATGCCATCGCCCGGTACCATTTTTTCAGAGACAGCCAATGCGCGGTGGGTTGAACCAATTAAGATTGTTCGATCCGGCGTTACAAAGCCGCGTATTATGGCGCGCCCAACCTCCATCATCTCGGCAGCGATAAGGATATCAACGTCACCCGCCGAGGGTGCCAATGCAAAAATCGGCTGTTGATCTGTCATTGGCGTCATTTCTAGATAGTAAATTGTAGCCCCAGTACGCTGCGCCACCCCTGCAACGCTGGTGGCTTGCACGGCATAGCCTTGCTCGCGGGCCATTGCCTCAATCCAACCGGTCAGAACACCACCACCCTGCCCCCCAACTGCCATGACAGCTAGTTTCGTGATTTGCGCTTCACCCGGTTCAGATGATTTTGGTAAGTTCAGGGCATTCATTGCAACGCACGCCGTTTGGCATCACGTCTAGATTGTAGCCAACTAATGAGTTTGATCCGCTGTTTCGTACGCCAAAGCTCGAACGGGGTCGGATTATGTACCACATCCGCCTGATAGAATGACGGGCACAGAATGGCACTGACAGCGACCTCTCCACAATTGCCGCACCCAACGCAGGTTTGATCAATATGGGCCACCGGATCATCGCGAAGGGGGTCATCGAGTTTCTTCAACGACAACGACGGGCAGCCAGAAAGGCGAATACACGCGTGATCGCCTGTGCAGATATCAGGATCCACGCCAAAACGTGGGATGTCGGCACGGCGGCCTTCCTTGATCGCCTGATTGCGGAGTGGTTTTTCGCGGCGTTGCTTGTTGAGCATACATTCCGAAGAGGCGACGATAACCTTGGGCCCGGCATAGTCGGTTGTCAGCGCCTCGCGAAGCACCTCGCGAACCTTGCCGACATCATAAGTATTGTCAATCTGGCGCACCCATTCAACACCAACCCCCTTTAGGGCGGCTGAAATGGGATTGTTTGTCGATTTAGTCTTGTTGCTTGCGCGGCTGGACAGCACATCCTGCCCGCCCGTTGCCGCAGAGTAGTAGTTGTCGACGATTACTGCGATCGAGTCCGATTTGTTGAAAACCATGTTCCCGATCGAAGAACTAAGCCCGTTGTGCCAAAATCCACCATCTCCGAGGATCGAGATCGCGCGCCGTTCGCCACCCCCATCAAATGCCGCATTCGACGCAGGACCCAAGCCATAGCCCATCGTGGCCCCGCCGATTTCAAACGGGGGCAGCGCCGCGAACAAATGGCAACCGATGTCGCCACTAATCTGATGTTTGCCAAGCTCCTGCTCTGTCAGCTTCATTGCGGCAAAAATGGGTCGTTCTGGGCAGCCAGTACAGAACCCCGGTGGTCGGATTGGAACGGTTTTAGACAGGTCCGGTATCTGCGGAGTATCTGCATTCGGGGCCCGAACATAGCCAGGCAACATTTCGGGTGCGGCGGCCTTTAGGAATGCGGTTACGCCATCCAACATTACCTGCCCCGTATATTCCCCAGCCATCGGCAGCATGTCTTTGCCATGCAATTCGACCGAACTGCGCGCCCTATACAAAAAGCTGCCAAGCTGCTGTTCGATAAAGTCGGGCTGCCCTTCCTCAACAACCAACACATGATTCTTGCCTTGGCAAAATTGATCAAATTCGTTTCTAACAAGGGGATATGTGACATTCAGAACGTATAGCGGCACGTCGCTGTTGCCATAAATATCGGCGAGCCCCAAACGCTGAAGTGCACGCATCACACCGTTATACATGCCCCCTTGAACAACAATGCCCAATGGCGAACGGTCGGGGCCGAAAACCTCGTTCAGCTTGTTTTCGATGATAAATTTTTCAGCAGCAGGCCAGCGATTTTGTATTTTGTCTTGTTCGTGAAGATAGCTCATTGGGGGGAGAACCACGCGGGCGAAATCACTGCGCGGGGCCGACAATGCGTCGCGCACTGTTAGCGGAGGTGGCACATTATCACGGGTATCAAAGCTGCCTGTCACATGGCACGATCTGATCCGCACCATCAACATAACAGGCGTATTGCTGGCCTCGGACAGTTCAAACCCGTCCTTCACAGCTTTGGTAATGCTTGGCAAGTTCGGCCGGGGGTCTAGCATCCAAAATTGGGACTTCATTGCAAAAGCGTGCGACCGTTCCTGCATGATCGACGACCCTTCGCCGTAGTCTTCGCCGACGATGACAAGCGCGCCGCCCGTCACACCTGATGAACTGAGGTTCGCCAATGCATCCGACGCTACGTTTACGCCAACCGGCCCTTTGAACGTTACGGCCCCCCGGATCGGATAGTGTACGGACGCCGCCAGCATCGCAGCGGCAGCACCTTCACTTGCGTTCGCCTCGAACCTTACGCCAAGCTCACGGAGTACATCCTCCGCATCTGCCAGCACATCCATCAAATGGCTGATTGGTGCGCCTTGATACCCGCCGACATAACCCACGCCGTTTTCTAGCAGCGCCTTTGTCAGGGCCAATATTCCTTCTCCGGTAAACACATCTCCATCGCCCTTGCGCAGATGCTCTACCTCTTTTTTGAAGGAACGTTCGGCCATCTAAACTCTTTCAAAAGTCGTGTTTGCGAATGTTTTTCAACATCTTCTGCAGCGTCCCGACAAACGCCCGTTTTTCATCGGCATCGATGCCTGCAAACATTGCCTGGTAAGCTTCAGACATATGCGGCCAAAGGCGCTGGAATGCGTCGCGCCCCTTATCGGTTAGAAAGATGCGGGTTGCCCGGCTGTCTTGAGGGTCGGGCTGGCGCAGGACCAATCCGTTTTGCGACAACGTGTCCAAACCTCTGCTAAGGGTCGATTGTTGGACAACTGCATAGACTGCAAGTTCACGGATCAGAATACCATCGCGTACGGACAACACGGCAAGGGATCGCATTTGTGGCGTTGTAAGGCCCAATTTGGCCATTTCTTCCTGCAAGGCCGCATTGTAGCGCCCGATGATCCGGTTCATCAAATAGGGGGCAAAGCTTTCAAGTCCCTCATCTGCCAAGGGATTGGCGGACTTTTCTATAACAGTGTCTATGTCCGTCATCCTAGGGATCCTTATCTCAACTTCTGCTCAAGGAATATGCCGAAAGTAACGTACTAAACCTTAGCCTTTTGGGATCAGCGCAAGAGCACGGATCGGGCTGCCGGTGCCCCGCTCAATCTTGAGCGGCGCGGCGATCAGGATGGCCCCCTTTGCAGGAAGCTTGTCGAGGTTGGCAAGTGACGCGAGCCCAAAGCAATTATCGCGGTGAAGCAGGTTGTGAGCAGGGTATGGCGGCTCCATCCCGCCGGCCTGACCCGCGTCGGTGCCAATACATTGAGTACCCCACCCTACGATCCCCTTCGACAACAGATATTCGATGCAATCAGGCGTTGGCCCTGGGCTGTGGGGGCCGCTTTCATCTGCGTTCAGAAACTTTGCCGCGTCATCAACGCGCTTGTCCCAATCCGTGCGCATCACAACCCACTCGCCTTTGCCAATTGCCCCATGTTCACCTTCCCACGCTTTCACAGCGTCAGCGGTCAAAAGGAAATCTTCGTTCTGTGCTGACTGCGCGGAACAGTCGATGACGTTGACGGGTGCTACGAGTCGCTTCACGTCCAGCGTGTCGGTATAGCCGTCTTCATAGTCCTTGCCGGTAATCCAATGGTGTGGCGCGTCAAAGTGGGTGCCGGAATGTTCCCCAAGCTTTAGCCAGTTCCAGGCAAAGAACGGTCCGTCTTTATCGTATTCGCTGATTTTATGGATTTCAATTTTCGGCGTGTTTTTGGCAAAATCTTCGGGCAATTGCAAAAGCGGTGTATCGGGGCCAAGAACACCTGAGCAGTCAATCACTTCGATCCCGCCAGTGGCCAGCATCATTGCAAGGTTCGTCAGACTATCTGCGCCGCTCATCTTTAATACTCCCGTGGGTATGCTGTCGTACTGTTGTTGATATCAGATGCTACGTAGCGTTATATGCGTTTGCAACTAAATTCACGTGCCGCCTGGGATGTGCTGCAAAATGAGGGGCTTATGCCTGATCCCGCCTATTTTCTTTATCACTCTATCGGTCAATATCCCGGAAAATCACAAGAAATGGCGACGGCCTTGTCTGATTTTTCAAACATCTGGGGCATGACAGATGATGGGCAATGGCCGTCCGTTCTGGGCCAAAGACAAGAGTTTCTGTCCCTTTGGCGTGATTTGATCGACGCGCCAGAAGATACTATGACCAGCGCCGAGAACGTCACGACTGCGCTGTATTCCATTCTTGGCGGATTGCCCGTTGGGCAGCTGCGCGGCAAGAGGGTTTTGATCGCGGCAGATTGTTTTCCTTCGCTGCATTTTCTTTTGAATGGGTTAGCGGATCGGATGGGGTTCACCCTGCACACCGTTCCGATACGCGATGACGCATTCTGGGTGCACGACGACGATCTGCTTGAGGCCTGGGGCAAGGATGTGGGACTGGCGCTTCTGACCTTTGTCACATCGACCAGCTCGCACCGATGTGATTTACAAAGGCTAATCGCCCATGGGCGCGAAATGGGGTCGCTGATAGGGGTGGATCTGACGCAGGGCATCGGGATCATCCCATTTTCGTTGAATGACTTTTCGGCCGATTTTGTGATTTCGACCAGTTTGAAATGGTTGTGCGGAACGCCGGGCGCAGGCATCATCCAAATGCGCAAGGATCTGATCCATCACGTAACGCCCGAACTGCGGGGGTGGTTTTCGCAGGATAATCCATTTTCATGGGCCTTAGATGCCTTTGACTACGCGCCGGATGCGCGGCGGTTTGACCACGGAACACCCTCCGTTTTGGCCTGTTTAGGCTCTATTCCCGCACTGCGCTGGCATGCGGGGCAATCTGATCTATTGTCCCATAATCGGGCGCTGACCGACTTAATAATCGCAGACGCTGACGATGCCGGCCTGATAATTGCGACCCCTCGTGGTGAAGCGCATCGCGGCGGCTCCATTATGGTGCAATTGCCATACGTTGCCGATGCGCAGGCATTGGTCAGGCAACTACGGGACCGACAAATTTACGTCGATTGCCGTGGCCAAATCTTGCGGTTGTCGCCGGGCGCGGTCACCACCGCGGCACATGTTTCAGACCTGTTTCAGGCGTTAAAAACGTTAGTCTAGAGCCCATTGAAAAATCGCTGCATTCTGTC
>JAPKCR010000127.1 GCA_026421135.1 Sulfitobacter sp.
TTCTTTAGCCGCAGGCGCTTCTTCAGCAACGGGAGCTTCTTCAGCAACTGGAGCAGCTTCTTCTACAACAGGTGCTTCTTCGGCAACTGGAGCAGCTTCTTCAACAGCTGGAGCCGTCTCTTCTACTACAGCAGGAGCTGCTTCTTCAGCAACAGGAGCCGCTTCAGCCGCAACTTCTTCAACAGGCGCTTCTTCCATTGCACCGATGTCAACACCAGCGGCACCCAGCTGAGCGGACATACCGTCAAGCGCTGCACGTGCTGCAAGGTCGCAATACAGGCCGATGGCGCGTGCCGCGTCGTCGTTGCCTGGGATGATGTAGTCGATGCCGTCGGGTGAACAGTTGGTGTCGACAACCGCAATAACTGGAATGCCCAGTTTGTTGGCTTCGGCGACTGCCAATGCTTCTTTTTTCACGTCGATGACAAAGATCAGGTCAGGACGGCCGCCCATTTCGCGGATACCGCCAAGGGATGCTTCCAGTTTGAACTGGTCACGCTCCATGCCAAGACGCTCTTTCTTGGTCAGGCCGGTAAAGCCGTTTTCGGACTGCTCGTCGATGGACTTCAGACGCTGGATCGACTTGGAAACAGTCTGCCAGTTTGTCAATGTACCACCCAACCAGCGGTGGTTCATGTAATACTGTGCGCATTTTTCAGCGGCATCGGCGATAGGCTGTGCGGCCTGACGCTTGGTACCAACGAAAAGAATGCTGCCGCCTTTGGCGACGGTGTCACGGATGACTTGCAGGGCCTGGTCCAGCATTGGAACAGTCTGTGTCAGGTCCATGATGTGGATGCCGTTACGCGCGCCATAGATGAACGGACCCATACGTGGGTTCCAACGCTGCGTTTGGTGGCCGAAGTGTACGCCTGCTTCAAGCAATTGGCGCATGGAGAACTCTGGAAGAGCCATGTCTTTATACCTTTCCGGTTTTGCCTCGTCGGGGGTCTCGATCCCGTGTTGGGACCAACCGGCGGACGTTCAAGGATTTCTCCCTCAAAGGCCCAACCCCGACTGCGGGTTTAAGTAGCGCGCGTATAGGACGAATTCTTGCCAAGTTCAAGGGGTGTTTCAAGACGGCAGGGTTTGCAGTGACGCGCCATTGAATCCTATATAGTTGGGGCTCACGGTTTCTAGTATAAGTTGACGCACGTCAAATCTTTCCGCTATTAGGCGCATGTATCAATGTCGTGTTCCACAAGATTGCGGATGAAATGACTGGTATCGGAGCGATAACTTGGACAAAGACACCATGCCCCCCATTCCCCAAAAGGTGCCGCCCGTGGCGGACCGGATGATCGAGCCATTCGCCAGCAAGGTGCAAAATATCATCGGTGCCAAGGGCTTATCAATCAATGATCGGTTGTTGATGCTGCTGTTTGCTGCCTGTGACACTTTGCGAATGGATCAGGCGTGTATCACGCAGGTAGAAGGTCAGCAGCTGACGGTCGTTTGCGCAACATCATCAAATGTATTCCCGCGCACCGTGGCGCTTAAAGATATCGCAACGAAAACGACAGGGCTTGTCCTCTCGCGAAAGTGCTTGGTCGTGGTGAATGACACAGCCGCAACCCCGATGGTGAAATCAGTCGATCTAACCGGGCAAATCCCCGGTCGTTACATCGGGGTGCCTATAATGTTTGACGGTGCTGTGTGGGGTACAGTCGAGCTGTCAGGCCAGTCACAAGCAGATACCTTTTCTGGGGATGAGATCGCAGCGGCCTATGTCTTGGCCGCTGTTCTGGCCTTGCCCCTGGCGCTATTGGCTTGACCCTAGTTGTCCGCCAGATCGGTTCGGTGGCCCTGCCGGACAAGGTTTTCACAGGCCAGCGCAAGCGCTTTTCGGTCCACAAACTCTGACACCTTTAGCGGCGGGTGGTAACGGGTGATGACCTTGCCATGGTCTTTGGCTGCCAAAGTCGCCAACAGATGCGCCCCAAACGTCATATCACCCCACCATCCGTAAAACCGATCATCGGATCCGTCGGGGGTGCTATAGGTGACGCTGACGGGCTGTATCCAGATCACGTCACGCAATTCTGGTGCGACGAACGCCTGAAAGAGAGTGGTCTTGAACGGAAGCACCTGTTGGCCATCCGTACTGGTGCCTTCGGGAAAGAACAGCAGCCGGTGATCGTGCAAAAGCCGCTGCTGAAAAATTTCAGTTTGTTCGCGGGCCCGCTTGGGGTTTCGTTCGATGAAAACGGTGCCGGTGGCACGGGCCAACCAGCCAATACCGGGCCAGCCGGCAACTTCGGACTTAGCAACAAAATAGATGCGCTGACTGGCATTTAGCGAAAAGATATCCAGCCAACTTGCGTGGTTGGCTACTACGGCACCGGGGTGCTGCATGGCGACGCCAACCTTGCGGCGGCGCAGCCCGATGATCCAAAAGGCGGTGCGGCAAACCGATTGGGTAATATGCGGTGTAACCGGCCTGCCCTGCCCGAACAGGGGCCGCTCAACCAGACGCAACACTAGCAGAACGAACAATCCGGTAAAAATGACAGTCGACAACGCCAACCCGCGCAGAACAACGCGCAGCCAGCCCATCAGTCCGATCCGGTATTTCGGCAACGTTTCGGCGTTATCCCAACGCGGGTTCATTTCGTCACTCCGCTATAAATCCGGGCCTGCCGATCGCTTAGCTTGGTCGTGTCCATGATCAGGCACACATCGGTGGTGTTAAAATCATGGTCGATAAAGGCACCATCCCCTACGCACCCGCCAAGGCGCAGATATGCTTTGATCAGGCTTGGCACCTGCACCATAGCATGGCGTCGGTCGAGGTCTTTTGCTGGTACGATGTTCATATTCTGATATGCGTCCTTGCGGGCCTTCACCCTAAGTTCGGGGGCTGCCAGATGGTTTTGATGGAGCAACGACAAGGGATGTGCCAAGGCCGATATATCGGTCCCGTGAAAGCTGGCCACACCAAACAGTATCTCGACCCGGTGTTGCGCAACATAGGATGCCAGCCCGGACCACAGAAAGTGCATGGCCGCCCCACCACGGTAATCGCGGTGCAAGCAAGAGCGGCCCAATTCTAGGATCTGTCGCCCGGATTGTTTCAGCAGCGTCAGATCGTATTCGTTTTCAGAATAAAAGCCGCCTGCCTTTTCGGCCGCATTGGCACGCAAAAGACGGTAGACGCCAACCACTTGGTTGGTGCGCTTGCACAGAAGTATCAGGTGATCGACAAAAGGGTCGTAGCTATCTTTTTCAAGCTGTTGGTCATGGTCCACCAATGCCCCACGGGCCCCCAGTTCGGTCACAAACACATCATAGCGCAGCCGCTGCGCGGCGCGAAGCTCGGACGCCGTTCGGGCCAGCCTGACCTCGAAATTTGCCGCGTTTACAATGGTCATTGGGGTCGTTCCTTGGTCGTGGGGCCACAAGTCCACCGGACATTCGAATAGCCTTTTACCTTGCGCATTGATATTAACTGTTTGCTAACGAAGACCTGTCATCAAAAACCGGAGTCAATCCGACCCGAAAGCTGTCTATGACCATTTTGCCCTCGCTACGAAAGTTTACGGTAACCTTGCCGTCTATGTTACTTTGGACTTGTCCGACACCCCAGTCAGGGTGCTGCGGATGCCGAACCAGCATGCCTGGCGTCAATATCGCGTTAAGATCTTCCATGGGCAGTCCTTTAACAGGGTGGGCAAAAAATGCCTAATTCAGAAGTCGAATTCGCAGCGTTGATCGGAAGCCGCATTTGCCATGACCTGATATCGCCCATTGGCGCGGTCAACAATGGTTTGGAACTTCTTTCCATGACCGGTGTAGCTGAAAGCCCTGAAATGGCACTAATCGGCGATAGTGTCAGTAATGCCAGCGCGCGCATCCGTTTTTTTCGCGTGGCATTCGGCGGGGCCGAAAGTCAGTCAATGGGAACGGCAGAAATTACCGGAATTTTGCGGGATTACTATCGTGGCACCCGCTGGAATGTTGTTTGGGCCCCCAGTGAACCGCAACAACGCGCGGATGTAAGACTGTGTTTCCTTGCGCTGTTATGTCTGGAGACCGGGATGCCTTATGGCGGGGCAATGCAGGTTGAGACATCGGACGACGCTTGGCTTTTGACCGGTCAGGCGGAAAAGCTGAACATTGACCCGGATTTGTGGGCAGTTCTGGCAACGCCGACACCCGCGATCAAACTACGGCCCGCGCAGGTGCAATTTGGGCTGCTGCCCACCATCGCGCGCGACGCCGGGCAGCAAATAACGTCACAGATTACCGAAAACGAAATTACTATTTCGTTCTAGACCGGCCTACCCTCTGACAGTGCCATCCCCTCGAACGAGATACTTGAAGCTGGTCAACTGTTCTGCACCAACCGGGCCGCGCGCGTGCATTTTACCTGTAGCGATCCCGATCTCGGCACCCATTCCAAACTCTCCGCCATCGGCGAACTGCGTGGATGCGTTGTGCATAAGAATAGCTGAATCCAGACGGGTCATGAATTTGGTTGCCGCTGCTTCGTCTTCGGTGATGATACAATCAGTGTGGTTGGACCCGAACTCACGGATATGCGCGATGGCACCGTCGATATCAGGCACAGTTTTGGCCGCGATGATCATATCAAGGTATTCATGACCCCAATCGTCTTCGCTCGCAGGAACGGTGCCTTCAATCTCGGACAAGGGTGCTGCGGCGCGGACCTCTACTCCGGCATCGATCAAGGCCTTGATCACGCCCTTTCCGATGGTACGGGCAACTTTCTCGTGGATCAGCAGGCATTCAGCAGACCCGCAGATGCCGGTGCGGCGGGTTTTGGCGTTCAACACGACCTTGAGGACTTTCTCTGGATCGGCGTTTTCATCGATGTAGATGTGCACAATCCCTTCTAGGTGGGCAAAGACCGGCACGCGGGCCTCGCGCTGGACAAGGCCTACCAGACCCTTGCCGCCACGGGGCACAATCACGTCAATCGTATCGGTCATGGTCAGCATTTCGCTAACCGCTGCACGGTCACGGGTCGGCACTAGCTGGATCGCATCTTTGGGCAGGCCAGCCGCCTCAAGTCCTTTTTGCAAGGCCGTGTGGATGGCGCGCGAGCTATGAAAGCTTTCGGATCCGCCGCGCAAAATAACGGCATTGCCCGCCTTGAGACACAAGGCACCAGCGTCTGCAGTAACATTCGGGCGCGATTCATAGATCACACCGATAACACCCAAAGGCGTGCGCACGCGCTGAATGTGCAGACCCGAAGGTTGGTCCCATTCGGTCAGAACCTCGCCCACAGGATCCTTTTGGGCCGCAATGCTGCGCAGACTGTCGGTGATCGCCTTGATCCGGTCCTCGTCAAGCAAAAGACGATCCATCATCGCGTCGGACAGGCCTTTTTCACGGCCATAGTCCATGTCCTGAGCGTTCGCAGCCAGAATATCTGTGCGTGCGTCCCAAAGGGCGTTGGCGGCGTTTTCAAGGGCGGCTTGTTTTTGGTCTGCGCTGGCAAAGCCAAGGGTCGCGGCGGCAGCTTTGGCGCGGCGGCCAATGTCTGCCATCAACGCGGGAATGTCGGATGTCTGTGTCATGTCCAAAGTCATAGTCTCAGATCTGCTTCTATTCATTTCGGTTGAAGTACTACCTAGTGCCTTCGGCGAGGATTTAAAACCAATTGGGTCTCAAGACAGTGCCAGATCATCCCGATGGATCAGCGCAGCACGACCTGGTGACCCCAATAATGCTTCTATCTCAGTGCTTTGGTGGCCTTTGATTATTTCCGCCTCGCGTGAGGAATAGCGGGTCAGGCCATAGCCGATCGGATGGCCCGCCGGCGTAAGGATCGAAATACTGTCACCGCGTTCAAACGGGCCTTGCACGGCGGTAACACCGGCAGGCAATAGGGATTTACCGCGGGACATGGCCGCAACAGCACCCGCATCCAACGTAACACTGCCGCGCGGTTTCATCGCTGTGATCCACAGTTTACGTGCCGTTTGAGGGTCGGATTGCGCGGTAAACCACGTGGCATTCGCACCGTTTTCCAGCGCAAACAGGGGCCGTAACGGCGATCCTTCGGAAATCGCCATTGCGCAGCCTGCAGCGGTTGCGGTCTTGGCGGCCATCAGTTTGGTCTTCATGCCGCCCTTGGACAGCCCCGATCCGGCATCACCAGCCTGTGCTTCGATTTCCGGGGTAATGGTGGTGACGGTTTCATAGCGGATCGCATCGGGATCGTCATGGGGGTTTGCGGAATAGAACCCGTCAACGTCAGAGAGCAGGATCAGCTGATCCGCTCCAACAGTCACGGCGATTTGTGCAGCAAGACGGTCGTTGTCGCCAAAGCGGATTTCATCGGTGGCAACGGTATCGTTTTCATTGACGATAGGCACAGCGCCAAGCGACAGCAATTGCTCCATCGTGGCGCGGCTGTTCAGGTACCGGCGGCGGTCGGCGCTGTCTTCGAGGGTGACCAACACCTGCGCTGTGGTAATACCGTGGGGCTCAAGTGCCTCTTCATATGCGCGGGCAAGGCGGATCTGGCCGACGGCTGCTGCGGCTTGGGACTGTTCCAGTGCCAAAGTTGTTGCAGGCAAGCCTAGCACGCCACGCCCCAACGCGATGGAGCCAGAGGACACAAGCACGACATCTTTGCCCTGCCCTTTCAACCAAGCCACATCTTGCGCAAGAGAGCGCCGAC
>JAPKCR010000759.1 GCA_026421135.1 Sulfitobacter sp.
CGTTATCTCGTGCGGGACCATAACGATACAAAACCCCTAGCCCGAAGACAGACAAGACCGCCAATGCAAATCAACGAAGCAGCGACAATGTTGTTTCCATCCAGCTAGGCAAAGCAATCAGCTCAAGCATGGCAGGTACTGCCAATGTTGAAAGCAGACCAAGAATGAGGCCTGTGATTAAGAACACAGTCAGCAAAAGAGTGACGATCGTTTTCTTGATGAAACCGCGCGTTTCGTCTTCGTCAAAGGCAACGTTCAAGCCCTCTATTAAACTGCCCATGCCCTTTGAGGCCGAATAGATCGCAAGTGCCAGACCGATGACAAAAGCGAGCCCCAACCCGGCATCCTCTGAACCGGCAACCGCGACAGCCTGATCCAGGATAATCTGGGCAGCTTCTTTTGGGATCATCCGGGTGAGCGTTTCCAATTGCGCAGTCACCTCGGCCGGTTCAAGAACTAACCCCGCTAACGCCATCAGCGCTGTAACAGCAGGGAATATCGCAAGAAGGGCATAAAATGCGACCCCGGCGGCAATTAACCCAACATGGTCAGAGGCAAGTTCATCTTTGACCCTGAACGCGATGTCCTTCCAACCTTTTGCGGGAATTTCTGTTGGCGCTTCTGCGTTTCTGCCACGGGTCATACGGTATCTTTCCTAATGGAGCATCAGCCCGTGCCAACCTCGCACGGGCTGATATCTGTTTCTACGACTTCGTTACGCTGCCAACATTCTGCTTTTTCGCCTCGGCTTTTGCGGCGTCAGTAATGCGTTTGCCGGTTGACTTCGCCTTGTTGGCGACGGCTTCCATTGCGGTCTCGGCTGGTGCGGCATCATCAGCATTTTTCTTTATCTCTTCGCCGACCTGCTTTGCCTCATCGGTTGCAGCTTTTGCGACCTTCGACAGCTTTTCCTTCTCCTCTTGAAAGACGCGCTCGGCTTCGTGCATCAGGTTATCCCTGTGCTCACCCATGTACGCGTCTTCAGTACGGCTCCGTGGAAGCGCTGCCCCGATTGCTGCACCAACAGCGATTGCGAGCGCCCCGGCAATCAGAGGCTGATCTTCAAACATATCTGTCGCCTTTTTCTGTCCTTGCCGGCCATAGTCGGCAGCTGCATCGCGGGCTTTAATGGCACGCTCACGGGCTGCAATTACCCTGTTGCGGGCTTCCTCGGAGAGGCTTTCAGTGCCTTCTGCCAAGCGTGCACGCAACTGCGATGCACGATCAGACGCACCTGATGCAAAGCTTTGAGCGGCACCAACGGTAGCTTTCCCCGCATCTGCAATGGTGCCAGCAGCGCTGCTCGCGGTGGATGCAACGGCCGAACCTGCATTTCTCGCTGCATCAGCAGTAGTCGAAGTTGCGTGGGACACACCGTCGGCAACTTTTCCAGCAGCGTCGCGCATTGTTTCCCCAGCGTCTGAGCTGTGATCATCATCATGGGAACGCGCCCAAGTGGGTGTATCGTCGCTTTGATACGTGCGGCCTGAGTAATAAGGCTTGCTCGGGTCGCCTGGCTGTGGGCCAAGCTTACGGCCTGTAAAACCAGACGGCGGATACGCAGAATTAGACAATCCGTCCCGCTCGCCATGAGCACCAAGATCTACATGATCGTCGTCATAGCGGTCGTTGTGGTCCACACGGCTATACCGGCGATCAAAGTTGTCACGGTTGCCGGTTTTGTCACCAAGCATAAGCCAAGCAAGTCCAGCGCCAGTCAGCGCTAGGGCGACTGGATTGCGTTTCACGGCATCTGACACGGACTTTCCAATGTCACCGCCATGTTCGCGGAACTGATCACTTAATTGACGGGCGACACCTTCAACTGAAAACTTGCTTTGAAGGGTATTGAGCGTCAAGGCCAAC
>JAPKCR010000128.1 GCA_026421135.1 Sulfitobacter sp.
AAGGGTGGTTTTCCGATCGTGTGCGCAGCGTGGTGGGCAATTCGCTCGCCGCCGCGCAAGCCTACGAATCGGAACAGCGCGATGATCTGATTGAAGACGCCCTGACGCTGGCACGTGGCATAGACAACGCCCGCGCCCAAGGATTGAACCTGCCGGACTCGCAATTGTTGGCCGAAGGACAATTGCAAATCCAGCGCGGCCTGCGCGAGGCGTATCTGATCGATGGCACCGCCCAAATTCGCGCCCGCGGCGACCGGTCTTATCTGTTTGATTACGAACCACCTTCGCCCGAGAAGATCAAACAGGCCCAAGAAAGCAACGGCCGCCCTTTGGTGATCGAAGACTGGCCAAACAACGAATTCCGTGCCCTTGTCTCACTGGGGTCCTTTCTGGACCGGTTCTTGTACATCAGCCGTGATGTCGATGGCGAAATCCTGTCGCTGCTGGATGACACCAAGGAAACGGTCCGACTCTATCAGCAACTGGAGAGCGAGCGCGGCAAGCTGTTGTTCGAATTCGGCCTGCTTTATGTGGGCTTTGCGGTGATCCTGATTTTGGCTGCGGTTTGGCTGGGCCTGTGGTTTGCCGAACGCCTGTCCGGCCCCGTTGGACGCCTAACCGGTGCGGCACAACAGGTCGGTGCCGGCGATCTTGAGGTGCAGGTCCGCGAAGAGGACGGCGATGACGAGATCGCGATGCTGGGCCGTTACTTTAATCAGATGACCAAGCAGTTGAAGGGTCAGCGCGAAGCATTGCTGGACAACACCCGCCAGATTGAACGCCGCCGCCGCTTGTTTGACTCCGTGCTTAGTTCGGTCACCTCGGGGGTTGTGGGCCTTGATCCCGAAGGACGCGTGGCCTTTGTAAACCGGTCGGCAATGCGTTTGCTGGACTGGGAAGAAGACCAGCAGTCACTGGCGATTTCAGTCGCCATTCCTGAATTTGGTCCGCTGTTCAACACCGTTGTTTCAGGTCAGGGCGAGGTCGCCCAAGGCGAGGTCAAAGTGTCGCGACTAGGCCATATGGAGAACCTGTTGGTGCGCGTGGCCACGCGGCGCAGCGATGACGGGCGGCTGGAAGGCTATGTTGTGGCGTTTGACGATGTCACCGATCTGGTCAGTGCCCAACGGATGGCCGCATGGGGGGACGTGGCCCGCCGCATCGCCCATGAAATCAAGAACCCGTTAACACCGATCCAGCTAAGCGCCGAACGTATCCAGCGCAAATTCGCCCGTAAGCTGCCCGACGATGCCGCAGCCCTTGAACAGATGACCGGCGTCATTATTCGCCAAACTGGCGATCTGCGGCGGATCGTGGACGAGTTTTCGAAATTTGCGCGCATGCCGGAGCCCGAAACCTCAGAGCAGGATGTCGCGCAATTGGTGCGCGATGCCGTGCTGTTGCAGCAAAGCGGCCAACCAGACGTGACAATCAAGGCCTTCATCCCCGATGGCCCAGTCATTGCCCCGGTGGATGCCACGATGATGTCGCAGGCTTTGACCAACCTAATTAAAAACGCAGGCGAAGCTATTGAAAGCCTGAAAGAAAAAGGTGCACCCGAAGATCTTGATCCGCGTATCGAGGTCACGCTCACCGTTCAACCCACAACGGTTCAAATCTCGATTGCTGACAATGGCATCGGTCTTCCCGAAGATCGCGCCCGGTTATTTGAACCTTACGTAACAACCCGAAAAGAGGGCACAGGCTTGGGCCTGCCCATCGTGAAAAAGATAATCGAAGAACATGGCGGCACCTTGGTGCTGGAAAACGCCCCCTGTTTCAAAGGCCAATCCCATTTTGGTGCCATGGCAATTATCACTTTGCCCTTGGCCGCCACCTCACAGACAACCGCATTGGAGACCCCAGATGAGTGACATCCTGATCGTGGACGATGAACGCGATATTCGCGAATTGATTTCCGACATCCTGGAGGACGAAGGCTATGCCACGCGTCTGGCTGGAAATTCGGACGACGCCATAGCGGCGATCAACGCCGAACCACCCGCACTGATGATTTTGGACATCTGGTTAAAAGACAGCCAGATGGACGGAATTGATATCCTCAAGACTGTGAAACGCGACAACCCGGATGTGCCGGTTGTTATTATTTCAGGGCATGGCAACATCGAAATCGCCGTCGCCGCGATCAAGCAAGGTGCGTATGATTTCATTGAGAAACCATTCAATATAGATCAGTTGCTGGTTGTCATCCGCCGCGCAATGGAAACTTCGCGGTTGCGCCGCGAGAACCTGTCCCTCAAACGACGCGAGGTCGCAAACGCCGAGATGATCGGGTCGTCGACCGCCTTCAAGACCTTGATAAGCCAATTGGACAAGGTCACCAAATCCAACGGTCGCGTCATGTTGCGCGGCCCAGCCGGTGCTGGCAAGGAAATCGCGGCACGCTATATTCACAGCAATTCGGCCCGTGCCTCAGCCCCATTCGTAACGATCAATTGTGCCAGTGTGGCCCCCGAACGTATGGAAGAAGTGCTGTTTGGCACCGAAACCCCGGAGCGCGGGATCGAACCCGGGATGCTTGAGCAGGCCCACGGCGGCGTGATCTTTTTTGATGAGGTCGCAGATATGCCCCTTGGCACACAATCGAAAATTTTGCGTGTTTTGGTTGACCAGCAATTCACCCGTGTCGGCGGCCACGACAAGGTTCGCGTTGATTTGCGCGTTATCTCAAGCACAATCAAGGATCTGGACGCCGCGATCAAATCTGAAAAATTCCGCGAAGAGCTATTTCACCGCCTGAACGTCGTCCCGATCGCGGTCCCGTCACTGGAAGATCGCCGCGAGGATATCCCGGTTCTGGCCGATCACTTCATTGCCGAGTTTAACAATAGCCAAGGGTTGCCATTG
The DNA here is from genome assembly GCA_026421135.1 of Sulfitobacter sp. Taxonomy (GTDB): domain Bacteria; phylum Pseudomonadota; class Alphaproteobacteria; order Rhodobacterales; family Rhodobacteraceae; genus Sulfitobacter. Next base: position 2,869 of record JAPKCR010000128.1, read on the forward strand.
CGTGCGTTTTCCGATGACGCGGTCGCATTGCTGCAAACGATGGTATGGCCTGGCAACGTCCGACAGTTAAAAAACCTGGTTGAACGGGTATTGATCCTGGGTGACGGTACCGGCCCTATCGAAGCCCGAGAATTGCCCGGCGTTGATGAAAACAAAGAGGAAGACGGACGCGTGGTCCTGTCTGGTGCTTTGGCAACCTTGCCCCTGCGAGAGGCCCGCGAGGCGTTCGAACGTGAATATCTGCTGACTCAGATCAACCGCTTTGGCGGAAATATCAGCCGCACGGCCAATTTTGTTGGCATGGAGCGGTCAGCCTTGCACCGGAAACTGAAAAGCCTTGGTGTGGTCACTTCAGCCAAATCCGGCACCCGCATTGCGCATGTAGATGATGAAGTCGAGGTGGATGGCTAACCCAAGGTAACGATTTGAAAACTGCCGTCGGAATTTCGGATAACACATGATTTGGCGTTCAACGGGGGCAGGGTGGTCGTGGCCCGCGGGGGTGCCGATCGCGCCACAGATGCGGGGCAAACAGGGATCGACACAGGCGCGAAGCCCTGGTTGGCCATACATTGGGTTTCGACCCTTCGGCGCAAATTGGCGTTGGGATCGACCGTGTAAAACGTACCCGGCTCGTAATAGCCTGGAATAATGCGGCACTGGCCTGCGTTGTTGCAGTCGCTCCAAGGGGGAATATAGCGCGGGGGTGTTTGCCTGATCTGGGACGATGCCGGCACCTTTGCCAGTGCCTCGACCTCGCAGGCAGTGGTTTGACGGAGCAGCGCCGTAACGCTGGCACCGGGCTTGTAATAGGTATTCAGCGGGGCGCAGGCACCAAGGCCGATCAGCGCCACGATCGTCACTGTCAGTTGTTTCATCGCGTCCACCCCTTTTTTGATGTTACATACATTTAGACATTTGAATTGACCCTTGCATAGCCATCTGTCATTCAAATTAGCGATCATGCGGGTGGTTTTCGTCTGGTCCTGTCATAAGGCGCAACGCCAAAGGAACCTTTCATGAAAGTGATTATTTGCGGTGCAGGTCAGGTCGGCTGGCAAATTGCGCGCCACCTGTCAGGGGAACGCAACGATGTGACAATCGTCGACAGCAACGCCGATCTGGTGCGCCGTGCGACAGACACACTGGATGTTCAGGGGATTGCGGGTTTCGCCAGCTATCCCGATGTGTTGGACCGCGCAGGCGCGCGCGATGCTGAAATGATCATCGCCGCGACCCATTCGGACGAGGTTAACATGGTCACCTGTCAGGTGGCCCATTCAGTGTTCGGCATCAACCGCAAGATCGCCCGTTTGCGCAGCCAGTCCTATTTGACAGCTATTTATTCCGATCTCTATCGTCGCGACCACATGCCCATCGACGTGGTGATCAGCCCCGAGAAAGAAGTCGCTGCCGCCGCCCTTCAACGCTTGTCGGCACCTGCAGCCTTTGACACGGAAACCTTTATGGATGGCATGGCCCATCTGATTGGCATCCAGATCGACGAAGACTGCCCGGTGATCAACACGCCGCTGCGCCAATTGTCTGATTTGTTTTCCACCCTGCGTGCCGTTGTCGTGGGAGTGCGCCGGGACGGCACCTTGTTTGCCCCCGAAAGCAAGGACCAGCTTTTCATTGGTGACGCTTGCTATTTCTTTACCCACCGCGACGACATCCCCCGCGCTCTTGAGATTTTTGGTAAGAAAACCAGCAAGTTGGAGCGCGTTGTTCTGGTAGGCGGCGGCAATGTCGGTCTGGCCGTCGCACAAAGCCTTGAAGGCAAGGAAAAGCGCGTCCGCACCAAGATGATCGAGAAGAACCGCGCCATCGCCGAACGCGCTGCCGAGGCTTTGGAACGGACGATTGTGTTGCACGGTGACGGACTGGACGCAGCGCTTTTAGCCGAAGCAGGGATCAGCCGTGCAGACGCGATGATGGCGATCACCGACGATGATAAGACCAATATGCTGGCCTGCGTGCGCGCCAAGGCAGAAGGTTGCCCGTTTGTGATCGCCTTGATCAACGACCCGACCTTGGTTCCCTTGATGGAACCTCTGGGCATCGACGCCTATATCAATCCCCGTGCCACTACGGTCAGTTCGATCCTGCGCCACATCCGCCATGGTCGGGTGCGTTCGGTCTATTCGATTGGCGATGCCGAGGCCGAAGTGATCGAAGCCGAAGTGCTGTCAACATCTCCGCTGGCCGGCAAACGCATCACCGAGATCGATTTCCCCGAAGGAGTGTTGGTCGGTATGGTGCGCAAGGGCGACAAGGTGATCCGGCCTTTGGGCAGCACCCGCATTGACGAAGGCGATGTGATCGCTGTTTTCTGTCTGGCAAAAGACGTGCCGCAGGTCGAACAGTTGATGCAGGTATCGATCGACTTTTTCTGATGCGTGATCGGGGCACCCCAACATGAGACGCAAAAGCTTTATTCGCAAGGAAATAAGGGACTTACCGCTATTTCTGTTAATCTTCGGCGTGTTCAGTGCGTCGATGATTATTCCTGCATTCTATGGTTTGATGACACGGGATTTGATGGCGTCGCGGGCGTTTTTCTATTCTTGCCTGCTCGGCATGACCGTCTTTAGCATGATCGGCATTGCCCACTTTGGACGCAAAACCCGGCATGGGTCTTTGGGGCCTTTGCTGTCGCTGTTTGCCAGCTTTGTATTTTTGCCCGCCCTTCTTGCGATCCCGTTTCTTGAGGCCTTGCCAACCACGCGGTTTCTGAATGCCTATTTCGATATGGTCAGTTCGATGACGACGACCGGGGCCAACCTGTTTGATGACCCCGGACGGCTCAGCGATACGCTGCATTTGTGGCGGGCACAGGTGGGGTGGATGGGTGGCCTTATGATGTGGATCGCGGCCTCGGCTATTTTGGCCCCGCTGCACCTTGGCGGTTTTGAGGTCACGTCGCAGGCCGAACCAGGCAACCCTGACGACCGGCGCACCAACGCCACCGCCCCGATCAATCCGCGCAAACGGCTATTGCGGTCAACAGGCGCATTGGCACCGACCTATCTGGCACTGACCCTGCTGCTATGGGTTTTGCTGCTTGCCAATGGCGATCGGTCACTGGTCGCGCTGTGCCACGCGATGTCTGTGATGGCGACGTCCGGCATCTCGCCTTTGGGGGGCACACATGACTCCGGGGTAGGCTTTGGGGCCGAGGCGGTGATGCTGCTGTTTATGCTGTTTTCGCTGTCACGGCTTACCTTCTCAAAGGACACGGTCACGGCCACCCAAGGTGGATTGCGCACCGACCCGGAATTTCGCATGGGGATTGCGTTGATTATTGGTGTGCCGCTGATCCTGTTTGCACGGCATTTCATTGGTGCTTTCGATGTCTCAGCCAGCGCCGAACCCCAGGAAAGCGGCAGCGCCCTTTGGGGGGCCATCTTTACCGTCACCTCATTTTTGACCACCACGGGGTTTGTCAGCTCCTCTTGGTCCGAAGCCCAAAGCTGGTCCGGGCTGGAAACTCCCGGCCTGATTTTGATGGGTCTTGCACTGATTGGTGGCGGCGTAGCAACCACAGCGGGCGGCGTAAAACTGTTGCGGGTCTTTGCACTTTATCGCAACGGCGTGCGTGAAATGGAACGGCTAGTGCACCCAAACTCGGTTTCGGGGGCAGGGACCACGGGGCGGCGGTTGCAAAGCAATGGGGCATTTATCGCATGGATCTTTTTCATGCTCTTTGCCCTGTCACTGGCTGCAGTCACACTGCTGCTCACCTTTGTCGGTGCCCCGTTCGAAGATGCAATTGTAATGTCT
>JAPKCR010000760.1 GCA_026421135.1 Sulfitobacter sp.
GGTGAAATCGGTGGTTCTGCAGAAGAAGAAGCAGCGCAGTTCCTGGCTGATGAAAAGAAAAAAGGCCGTTGGAAGCCAACAGCCGGTTTCATCGCAGGGCGCACAGCCCCTCCCGGCCGCCGCATGGGCCATGCTGGTGCCATCGTTGCCGGTGGTAAAGGTGACGCAGAAAGCAAAATCGAAGCCATGAAAGCAGCCGGCATTGTTGTCGCGGACAGCCCCGCAACATTGGGCGAAGCTGTTCAGGAAGCTATCAACAAGGGTTAAGCCCCTTTCGGTCAGGCAGGGATTTCCTTGTCTGGCCCCTTACATTCAAACGTCGCGCTCTCATCAGAGGTATCGCCATGACCGACCAGCCGCAAAATGAACAGTTCCACGATTCTTCCTTTTTGGAAGGACAGAACAGCACATATCTCGAAGCGATGTATGCGCGGTACGCCAACGATCCAAACGCAGTGGACGACGCCTGGCAGGCATTTTTCCGGGCAATGGACGATGATGACGCCGATGTAAAAGCCGAAGCCGCTGGCCCTTCGTGGGCGCGCAGCGACTGGCCGCCAGTGCCGCAAGACGACTTAACCGCCGCGCTGACCGGTCAATGGCCAGCTCAGGTTGAGACAAAAGCTGTCGGGCAGAAAATTACAGAACAAGCGACTTCCAAAGGAATTGAACTGTCAGATGCACAGGTGCAGCGCGCAGTTCTTGACAGCATTCGGGCCCTGATGCTGATTCGCGCCTACCGTATTCGCGGCCATTTGGCCGCCGATCTTGATCCGCTTGGCATGCGCGAACAGACAATTCACCCCGAGCTGGACCCCGCCGCTTATGGCTTTGGCCCCGAAGATATGGATCGTCCGATCTTTATCGACAACGTTCTGGGCCTTCAGATCGCGACGATGAAACAAATCGTCGACATCGTAAAAAGCACCTACTGCGGCACCTTCGCGCTTCAGTACATGCATATTTCGAACCCCGAAGAAGCCGCCTGGCTGAAAGAGCGGATCGAGGGATATGGCAAGGAAATCCAGTTTACCAAGAATGGCCGCAAAGCAATCTTGAACAAGTTGGTCGAAGCTGAGGGTTTTGAGAAATTCCTGCACGTCAAATATATGGGGACCAAGCGGTTTGGCCTTGATGGCGGTGAATCCCTTATCCCCGCGATGGAGCAGGTCATCAAACGCGGCGGCCAATTGGGCGTTCAAGATATCGTAATCGGTATGCCACACCGAGGTCGTTTGTCCGTTCTTGCCAACGTGATGCAGAAACCATACCGCGCGATCTTTAACGAATTCCAAGGCGGCAGCTTCAAGCCTGAGGATGTTGATGGATCGGGCGACGTAAAGTATCACCTTGGCGCATCCTCTGACCGCGAATTTGACGGCAATACCGTTCACCTATCGTTGACCGCCAATCCATCCCACCTTGAGGCTGTGAACCCTGTTGTTTTGGGTAAGGTCCGCGCCAAACAGGACCAGCTGAACGACAAGGAACGGACTTCGGTCATGCCAATCCTGCTCCACGGCGATGCTGCTTTTGCGGGTCAGGGCGTTGTGGCTGAATGTTTCGCGCTGTCAGGTCTTCGCGGCCACCGCACAGGCGGGACCATGCATATTGTTGTGAATAACCAGATCGGCTTTACGACGGCGCCGCATTTCAGCCGTTCCAGCCCTTATCCTACCGATAACGCATTGGTGGTTGAGGCACCGATCTTCCACGTTAACGGCGATGATCCCGAAGCGGTTGTTCACGCGGCGCGGGTCGCCACCGAGTTCCGTCAAAAATTCCATAAAGACGTGGTGCTGGACATTATCTGCTACCGCCGCTTTGGTCACAACGAGGGCGACGAGCCCATGTTCACCAACCC
>JAPKCR010000761.1 GCA_026421135.1 Sulfitobacter sp.
TTTCAACAACCGCGATTCAATGGCCGAGGCGACGGGCCACGGTGCACCCCTTCCCCACATGGTTCATGGTGGACCGGGGCGCGCGGGCGGTGGCGAAGAGTTGGGCGGCATCCGCGGGGTCATGCACTATATGCAGCGCACAGCCATTCAGGGCAGTCCCGACATCCTGACCGCCATCGGCAAACAATGGGTACCAGGTGCAACCGAAATATCCGACCGCGATCACCCGTTTACTCGCGTCTTTGGCGATCTGGATCTGGGCGAAACATTCAATTCAGCAAGCCGCATTGTGACGCTGGACGATATCGAAACCTTTGCGCATTTCACTGGCGATACATTTTACGCCCATATGGACGAGGAAGCTGCAAAGGCGAACCCGTTCTTCCCTGGTCGCGTCGCCCACGGCTATCTGCTGCTTAGCTTTGCAGCAGGCCTCTTCGTGCAGCCCGATCCCGGACCAGTGCTGGCTAACACCGGACTGGACAACCTGCGGTTTATGGCACCGGTACAGGCCGGCGACAGCATCAAGGTCCGCCTGAGTGTCAAGGCAAAGACCCCTCGCAATGAAGAATATGGTGAGGTACGCTGGCACGTGACCCTGACCAATCAAGAGGATGCCGCCGTGGCCGAGTATGAACTGCTGACGATGAATGCCTACTGAAGATTTTACGAATGCGTTAACCCCGCTAAAACAACTTGGCGGTCAGCGCGTCTGGTCCTTGATGATCAGCCTTTTCGGCGACCTTGCGCGACGCAAGGGCGATGTGATCGACGGGCCGGTCTTGTCTGCGATCATGGCCGCAATGGATGTACGACCCGAGGCAGCCCGGGTCGCGTTGCACCGGTTGCGCAAGGACAATTGGATTGCGTCTGAAAAGCAGGGGCGTATTAGCCGGCACAGCCTAACACCTGATGGTCGCGAGCAGGCAGTTGATGCAAGTCCGCGTATCTACACGACACCGGATCAGCTTTGCCAAGACTGGCAAATGGTGCTGTTGAACGCCGAGACAAGCGATCTGATAGATATGGCTGGGTTCACACGTCTAAGTAGCCGCGTTTTTATGGGTCCGCTGAACATTGCGCCGCCAGCGGATGCCTTTGTTACAATTGGAACCACGGTGCCTGAATGGCTCAAGCTCGAACTGGAACCAATCGCACTTACGCAAGGCTATGAACAACTGCACTCGGCGTTGAAGCATGCGGCGCAACACCTGCCTGCCCACAAAAGCCTCAATCCGCTACAGGTCGCTACTTTACGTTGTTTGATCGTACACAACTGGCGGCGGTTGGCACTAAAGCATCCAGCCTTGCCAAAACCGTTGATGCGGGGTGACTGGGTTGGATTGAAAGCTCACATTTTGGTCGCCGATCTGCTGGCGCGGTATCCCCGGCCAGATCCATTGCAGATTGCTGCAGCTTAGCCTTTGCCCGAAAGCGGCGCTTTCCCAAACCGCGCGAGGGCGATATAGGGGTGGCATGACAAATAAAGTTTACCAAAATGACCTACCAGACGGCCTTGATCTGGGTGCCGTCGTCGCGATTGATTGCGAGACGATGGGCCTGCATCCGCATCGCGACCGCCTTTGCGTCGTGCAACTGTCTGGCGGTGATGACCATGCGCATCTTGTCCAGATCGCCAAGGATCAAACCACTGCCCCCAACTTGTGCGCGCTGCTGGAAAACCCCGACGTTTTAAAGCTGTTTCACTTCGGCCGATTTGATATTGCCGCGATGCTGAACCGTTTTGGGGCAACGGCCGCGCCCGTCTATTGCACCAAGATCGCAAGCCGCCTTGTGCGCACCTATACAGACCGTCACGGACTGGCAAAGCTGTGTCAGGAATTAATGAGCGTCGACA
>JAPKCR010000762.1 GCA_026421135.1 Sulfitobacter sp.
TTGGGTTGCTTACGGATCAGGCATGGCTGATTGGCGCGTACCCCAGTGTCTATGGGCTGATCGGTGCCTATACATTTTTACTGTGGCAACGGGTTGCAGGGCAGGGAATGCAGCAACTGACAGCGTTCCGCCTCATTGGTTTCTTGATGGGCATCCAACTGATATTTGGTATTTTCTTTGTCACAGGACAGGATTGGGTAGCCGAATTAGCAGGGTTTGTCTGTGGATTTGCATTGTCAGTGATCGTGATGCCAGGTGGCCTTGCAAGGCTGCGCACCGCTATTCAACGCAAATAATTATCTGCGCTTAACTGCCTTTTTGAATTCTGAAATTTCGAACGCGCCCATCAAAAGACCTGATGCAAAATAAGCGATAATACCAATTGATATAAGAGCGATAAGGGCGATGTAGCGCACGCCAGCCATGCCAAGTGCCGAGGCCAATGCGACATGTGCAACCATCAAGACACCGCCCATAACAACAGAGGCTGCGGTGATGCGCCAAAGGCGTTTACGCAGCTGTGCATCAAAGCGGGCAACATCGCCCATGCGACGTGCGCCGATCAGCAATAATGCCACCATAGTCCATGCAGCAACCGTTGCTGCGATTGCTGGAGCTGTCCAGCCGATGATAGGGGATAGGCCCAGTGCAAGACCCGCATTGATGACCATTGCGACCAATGCAAACCGGAAGGGATTGCGTGTATCTTCTCTTGCAAAATAAAGGGGTTGCACGAACTTTTGGATGACGAAGGCGGGTAATCCTAGGCCATAAATGCTGACGGCAACGGCTATCGCTGCGGCATCATCTGGGCCGGTTTGGCCGCGTTCGAATAATACGGAAACTAACGGTAATGGGATGACCGTTAAGGCGATGGAGCAAGGGATTGTTAGGGCGAGCGAAATCTCAGCGGCCCGCGAAAACGCTGACTTTGCTCCCTTGTCATCGCCGGATTGAAGGCGCCGCGCAAGGTCGGGCAAAAGTACGATCCCTACGGCAATTCCAACAACGCCAAGGGGCAATTGATACAGGCGGTCCGCGACGAACAACCAGCTGACTGCGTTCTCAAATTGGCTTGCTGAAAATTGACCCACCACAAGGTTGATCTGCATCACGCCAGAGGCTAGTGCAGCCGGGACTGCGACCACAACCATCTTGCGCATATCCGGTGACCAACGCGGCATCGCGGGGCGCAAGGTAAAGCCTGCGCGACTGGCTGCAACCCACGTGAGCGCGAGTTGTGCGATACCCGCAAAAGGAACGACCCAGACGATCCAAACAACAACTTGTGCGCCCATGATATTCGCACAGATCATTGCTATGATCATGAAAATATTGAGTAAAACAGGTGCTGCAGCCGCCGCAGCAAAGCGTCCAGTGGCGTTCAGTACCCCAGAAAACAATGCGGAAAGTGACATGAAAAAGATGTAGGGAAAGGCAATTCGTCCAAAACCAACGGTCATATCAAAGCGGCTGTCACCGACAAAACCACCTGCTGTAAGCCAGACCATCGCAGGCATGAAAATCATGGCGATGCCAACCAAAAGCAGCACGATAAATCCCAGGCCAGCAAGCGCATCTGTGGCGAATTCATGTGGATCTGAATTGGCTTCTAATTTCTTTGTGAACATTGGCACAAAGGCCGCGTTAAATGCCCCTTCGGCAAAGAAACGGCGGAACATATTGGGCAGGCGAAAGGCCGCAATAAAGGCATCCATGATGGGGCCGGGTCCAATCAGCGACGTCAATAAAATTTCGCGGATAACACCAAGGACACGCGACATAAGCGTCCAAAATCCCACGGTTAAAAAGCCAGACAGCACTCGGATTGGTTTCACGGAATTGTTGGCCTCAT
>JAPKCR010000763.1 GCA_026421135.1 Sulfitobacter sp.
GGTCCCCAATGTTTTCAACGAAACCCGCACCTGAAGGGACATTACCGGATCAAGTGTCCACCCCGCCCCCTTGCTTAAACCAGTTTGCAAACCTTCGGGCGCGCGTCTGGTATGATTGCGCCCGACAAACTGACGGCGGTCCGTCTCCCATGCGGTGACCGCAAGATCTGGATCGTCCGCAATCATTTTGTGCAACAAAACAGGGGGTTTCGTTTCCGGTCGCCGCGGCCTGCGCGTGAACACAAGCGCTTGCTCGTCCGCCAGATAGGTGCTGTGAACAAACAGCTTGCTGAACGCTGGGTGCCGTTCGTCATCCAGCGGCGGTGCCAATGTGACTTCGGCGTAAGTCGTCAGGTCAAGAGTTCGTGCGCCGTCGCCTTCATTGATGAGAGTGACGCGGCGGATTTCCACATCGTCGTAGGGAGCCACGGTCACGTCCATGCGCGCGACGATTCCATCATGGCGGCACAAAAGTTCAGCCATATGCTGGTGAAAAACGCATGTAGTTTCGGCATCAGTACGCCCTGTCGGAGCCGACCCCAGCGACCATAGATCGCCGCTTTCAACATCCTTAATATAGACCCACGTACCATCACCGGTACGAACTGGATCCGGACGCCACCGTGTCAAAGCGGTGGCATCCAAACTCAGCCCGCCGCCGCCACTTTGCGTGATCTGGGACAACATGCGTCCATTGCCCAGCAGATGCACTTGCGGCACGACCAGATCCGACGAAGGTATCCAAGGTACCAGTTCGGGGGCTTGTTGTTGGTCGGCGGGGTGATCCCAGACTTCATCCGCTCGACCTAGTTCCAATGCAACGTCCCAAGGTACCCTTTCCTGCAACAAAAGATCTATTGCGTGAGCCGACTGTTCCCGCAAGAAGCGATGGACCATGATATCGCCTTGCAAGGCGTTGATGATGGCGGTTTGGATCATGCCTTGATGGTGCGCCATGAATGTGGTGACGAGAACAAATTCACGTCCCCCGGCGCTCCGCCCGACATTGCGATCAGGGGTGAAATCCAACGCTTCGATAAAGCCGTATCTGGTAAGAGCGCCATGCGCCGCCAGTGCGTTCAGATTCTCAGCTGCGGCAACCGGCCACCCGCATAACGCTAAAGCTGAGCCATAGGGTGCTACGACAAGATCATCGGTCAAGCCCCTGCGTATTCCAAGGCCGGGCACACCAAAGGCACGATACTGAAAGGTGCCACGTGTATCTGTTGTGCCGAATGCAGATTCCGATATCCCCCATGGCACGCCCCGCTCGCCGCAATACACGCGCTGGAAATCGACGGCTGTCAGCTCACTTTCTCCCAAAAGTGTATCACGGTAGCTAGGCAGGAACAGCGGTGGCATAAGGTATTCGAACATCGACCCATTCCACGACAAAATCGATGGCTTTCCCTGAAGTCTGGTTATTGGACGGCTAAAGGCGAACCAGTGTTCAACCGGCGCGTCATGCTTGGCGATGGCAAAGTAGCTGGCCAAACGTGCCTCTGTTGCCAGCAGATCGTAATGGCTAGTGTCCATTTTGCCCAAACTCTGATTGTATCCAATCCAAAACAACCGTGTGGACGGGTCATAAAGAAACGCAAAATCCATACCAAATGCCAGTTGATCCGCTTTGGTAGCAAGATCGCGCAGGCCATCACGGATCGCGGCTTGTTGTTCAAAACCCGCCTCAACTGATTGACGCATTCGATCCAGCCAGTCCTGAGCTGTGGCCGATGATTCAGGGTGTGCTGCCTGCCATTTGTCCAAGACCGCCGTGAATGTCGCGGGCGAACTCTGATCGTCCATCCAGACACCCTTTGGATGCAATTGATCCGCGACGTATTGTGACATCG
>JAPKCR010000129.1 GCA_026421135.1 Sulfitobacter sp.
ATGTCATTGAACCTGTGCTCGAGCAATTCTGCACCAACAGTATACTGCTCGCTTACTTTATAGCTCATACCGATGCCGTAGAATGCGCCGTCTTCGTCACCGCCGGATGTGTCAGCCAAAGCATAACCACCGGTTGCATAGAGCAAGGTGTTGCCAAGGTCATAACCACCCTTGATTTTCGCACGTGCAACGGAATCGACTGTAACGGCACCGCCGTTCAGATCGATGTCGGTTTTGTCATAATCGATCTCACCGCCCAAAACGAATCTGCCAAAGTCATAATCATAACCAGCGTGGAAACCATAAAGACCGTTGTCGCCATCCAGCGCGCCAGGACCATCTGCTTCAGCATAGCCCAACTGCAAACCAGTATAGAACCCTGTCCAGCTGCCACCCATATCAGGTGCCGCAACAGGCATTGTCATCACTGGTTCTACGATGGGCTCTTCAAGGCTACCGGCAAAGGCGGCACCGCCCATGGCGAATGTTGCAACTGCCGCAAGCGACGTGAATTTCATTGTACGTTTCATAGTCGTAACTCCTTGATCTTACATAACTGCTAAGCGGCTCATCCCGCTTCGGTTACACAACTCCGCACTTAGACTTTGGTTGCGACCTCGCCCATTCACGGATCGGTGATCGGTCATTTGTTGCTTATTTGCGCCAGGACCTCGGCGGGGAAATGCCAATCAATGCCTATGAAAAACTGGGTCGCAAACAGAATAGGCGTCGCAAATAGACTAGATGAGCAAATTTTATCTGCGCAGCATTGGAACCATTCGGAGGGAAGCCGCATGAAGACAGAGCACTGCATCGTCGTCTGTATCATCCGCACCATCGGGGCTGAACGGGGCCGCGCAGCAAGGGGTGCGCCGAAAGGGAAATAACAATCCCGAACGCCCCTCTTACAGTCACAAACGCTGGATCCCTTATGACCGTTCAAACACCTCACCGCTCTGGTGGCCGCGCTGCACGCCGTGCGGCACGCGCAGCCCCCCTCGCCGACCACTTACGCCCTGTTCGCGCAGGCATGTCTGGCGGCACGTTCAATCCGTTATCCCCCGCCGCTATGGACCGTATACATGCCGCCGTGCTTGACGCGCTGGAACAGATCGGCCTTGCCGACGCGCCACCCTCTGGCGTTGCCTATATGACGGGTGCCGGTGCCATTCTGGGCGATGATGGCAGGCTACGCTTTCCGCGCGCGCTGATCGAAGACACCATTGCCGCGGCAAACCGGTCCATCACCTTACACGGTCGTGATCCAAAGCATGACTTGGAACTGTCTGGTACTAAGGTGCACTACGGCACAGCAGGTGCTGCCGTGCATCTGGTCGATGTTGAAGGGCGCAATTACCGCGAATGTGGCGTCCAGGATCTGCATGATGCCGCGCGCATCGCAGACCAGTTGGACAACCTGCATTTCGTGCAGCGCCCAATGGTGTGCCGCGACATCCCCGACAACCTCGAGATGGATTTGAATTCCATCTATGCCTGCTGTGCGGGCACGACCAAACATGTAGGCGTCTCCTTTACCGAACCTTCCTTTGTGCCACACGGTCTTGAACTACTGCACATGATCGCAGGCGGCGAAGAAAAATGGCGCGAGCGGCCTTTTGTGTCGAACTCGAACTGTTTTGTCGTGCCCCCGATGAAATTCGCCACTGAAAGCTGTCTGGTCATGGAGGCGTTGATCGAAGGTGGCATGCCGATCCTACTGCTGTCTGCCGGTCAGGCCGGTGCCACCGCCCCTGCCCCCATTGCCGGCGCGATCGTGCAAGCAGTTGCTGAATGCCTAGCGGGCCTGGTCTATGTCAACGCAATCAAGCCGGGGCACCCCGCGATCTTTGGCACATGGCCCTTTGTCAGCGACCTGCGCACCGGTGCCATGTCGGGCGGATCCGGCGAACAAGCCCTGCTGACAGCAGGATGTGCGCAAATGCACCGACACTATGACCTGCCCGGCGGGGCCGCCGCTGGCATCGCCGATGCCAAGCTGCCCGACATGCAAGCGGGCTGGGAACAGGCGATGTCCAACGTCATGGCGGGGATGTCCGGCCTGAATATGGTTTACGAGTCCGCTGGCATGCACGCGTCGCTTTTGGGGTTCTGTCTGGAATCACTGATCTTGGGCGATGATCTGATTGGTCAGGCCTTGCGCTGCGTGCGGGGCATCGAAGTGACCGAGGACAGCGTCAGTCTTGAGGTCATCCGCGCCACCTGTATTGGCGGTCCGGGGCATTATCTGGGGTCTGAGCAGACACTAAGCCTGATGCAGACCGAATATATATACCCTGCACTGGCTGACCGAACGTCGCCCAAGGAGTGGGCCGAGCTGGGCAAGCCTGACCTGCTTGCGCGCGCCACCGCCCGCAAGGAAGAAATATTGGGCCAACGTGCCAGCGCCCGGTTTGACCCCGAAACCGACCGTCTCATCCGCGAGAGGTTCAACATTCACCTGCCAAATTAACATACAACTCCCCCCGTGACTTCGCGGGGTGCTCTGCTAAGTCTTGAAAAGGGCAACACCATCGCCCCTTTTCAAGGCAATACGCAGGGTACCATTCATGATCGGCTTCATCACCACCCATATCGAGGTTGTAGGCGTCATTCTTTTGACGTTGCTAGTCGCGTTCATCTTGCTGCAACAACGCCGCAGCCCCCAGTCCACTGCCGCTTGGATTCTATTTCTGGTGCTATTGCCATATGTGGCTGTACCCGTGTTCCTCGCCCTTGGTTTCCGCAAACAAAGCAAAAACTACGATCCAATCCTGTTTCGGACCATGAGCATCACCAGACACCGGTGCATGATCTGGACCATACTTTTCAGAATTTCCATATGCCCCCCGCGCTTGAGGCCCAAAGCCTCAAACTGCTGGACACCCCGCAAGCCGCGTTCAAGGCGGTCATGGAAACGATCCAAAGCGCAGAAACCAGCATAGATTGTATGTTCTATATCGTCGCGAATGACGACATAGGCAGACGGTTTGTCGAAGCCCTGACGGAAAAGGCCAAGGCAGGCGTGAAAGTGCGCTTGCTCATGGACCGACTGGGCACCATGCGTGGCCCACACAAGGCACTCGATGCGCTGAAAAAGGCTGGCGGCGACGTGTTGTTCTTCTCTCCGTTTCTTCAGTTGCCCAGCTCTGGCCACCTGAACCTGCGTAACCACCGCAAAATCATTATCGCCGATAATTCTCGGGCTTTTTCAGGCGGCATGAACATCGGCTGCCACTATATGACCGACGCCCCCACAGCTGATTGCTGGGCCGATCTGGCCGTGACAATCAAGGGCATGAGCGTTCAGGCGTTCTGCGACGTCTACCGTTCCGATTGGGAGGTCGCGAGTGGCCATGATGTCGAGGCTATAACACCTGCCCCCGACACCGCGGGCGGGGCCACCCTGCAGCTTATCCCCTCCGGGCCCGACATTGTCGAAGACCCCCTGCACGATGGATTGATCCGCGCCTTGCATCTGGCCCACAGCCGCATCTGGATCGCGACGCCGTATTTCGTGCCAACCGAGCCACTGGAAAATGCGATCCGGATTGCCGCTCTTCGCGGTGTCGATGTGCGCATTCTGGTCCCCGAGAGGTCCAACCAGCGTATCGCAGATTTCGCCCGTGGCGGATATCTTCGCGACGCCCGATCTGCAGGTGCCAATGTGTATTATTACACCCCCGGCATGATACATGCCAAAGCGGCTGTGATCGACGACGTTGCCGTTGTAGGTACTGCCAATTTTGATGTCCGCAGTATGCTTTTGAACTTTGAGGCCATGATATTTCTTTATGATGCAGGGTCCGTCACGCAATTGTCCGACTGGTTCAAGGCCCGCCAAGCGGAATGCCACTCCAACTGTCCCCATCCTCATTTGCCCCGCCGTCTGGCCGAAGGGGTCTTTCGCATCGGAGCGCCGATTCTGTGACCCAGCAAACGCTTCGCATCGCCAGCTACAATATGCGCAAAGCCAAAGGTACCGATCGCCAGCGCGACCCCGAACGTATCATGCGCATCATTCGCGATCTGGATGCCGAGATTGTTGTCCTCCAAGAGGCAGACAGGCGCCTTGGTGCCCGCCCGTCGGCCCTGCCAATGGACATGTTGACCGCTGAAACAGGTTTGGTCGCGGTGCCCGTGCCCAGCGAGGTAAGTATCGGCTGGCATGGCAACGCGGTGTTGCTGACGCCGCGTGCCGACATCGTAGATGTGCAGCATATCAATCTGCCCGGTGCCGAACCGCGTGGCGCCATGGTGGTTGATGCCGATATCAGCGGGGTCAAGCTGCGGGTCATTGCCACCCATCTGGGCTTGATGCGACGGTCCCGCCGCGCGCAACTGTCGGCCCTGATCCAACATCTCGATGCGCGGTCACGTCGCCCCACGCTGATTGCGGGTGATATGAATGAATGGTCGCAAACTGTCGGGCTTGGCCGTCTGGCGCATCACTTTACCATTCACGCCCCCGGCAAAAGCTTTCATGCGCGTATGCCGGTTGCTGCCCTTGACCGAATTGCCATAGACGACGATCTGACCTTGGTGGGCGGCGGCGTGGTCGAAACACTGGACGCGCAACGCGGGTCGGATCACTTGCCGATCTGGCTGGATTTCAAACTCGCAACCTAGCGCGTGGCATACTGCGCCATGCCGTCAGCCAAGGGTCTTGTGCCGCCGCACCACGCGGTCAGGCCGCCCCGGCAGGGTCAAAGCCGTATCCGACCGAGGCCCCCGTGCAATAACCCTTCCCTTGGAAACGACACACAACCGGTTAGCCCTTAAGCGTAGCGCTTCGATGGGGTCACCGGCATCTAGGACTACCAGCGATGCCGTGGCCCCCACGCGCAGACCATAGTCAGCCAGCCCCATGGTACGCGCATTGGCCGTGGTCACCATGTCAAAGCATTTCCGCATCTCGTCAGGGCTGGTCATCTGGGCCACATGCAGCCCCATGAACGCAACATCCAACATGTCCGCCGTCCCCAACGAATACCACGGATCCAGCACGCAATCCTGACCCCAGCCGACATTGATCCCCATCGCCAGCATTTCCTTGACCCGGGTCAGGCCACGGCGTTTGGGGTAGGTATCATGCCGCCCCTGCAACACGATGTTGATCAGCGGATTGGGTATTACATTAATCTCGGCCTCAGCGACAAGGGGCAGCAGCTTGGACACATAGTAATTATCCATCGAATGCATCGACGTCAGATGCGATCCGGTCACGCGCCCTTCAAGGCCCAGACGCGTGGTCTCATTGGCCAGTGCCTCGATATGGCGTGACATTGGATCGTCCGTTTCGTCACAATGCATGTCGACCATCAGGCCCCTTGCCTCGGCGATCTCACACAGTTCGCGCACAGACGCGGCCCCATCGGCCATAGTGCGCTCAAAATGTGGAATGCCGCCCACCACATCAACGCCCATTTCTATCGCGCGGATCGTGTTATCGCGGGCGGTCGGGTCGCGATAGAAACCGTCTTGCGGAAAAGCAACCAGTTGCAGATCGATGTAATCCTTGACCTGCGCGCGGACCTGCAAAAGCGCCTCTACTCCCAATAGCCGGTCATCGCAGGTATCCACATGAGACCGGATCGCCAGCAACCCCATTGACGCGGCCCAATCGCAATAGGTCAGCGCGCGGGCGACGACCTCGTCTTGGGTCATTACCTGTTTCAACTCGCCCCACAGGCCGATCCCTTCAAGCAAGGTGCCCGATGCGTTAATCCGCGGGATGCCATAGCTCAGTGTCGCATCCATGTGAAAATGCGGATCAACAAAGGGCGGGCTGACCAGATCGCCAGTGGCGTCGATCACCTCGCCCGCCTGAGCATCACCAAGCTGATCCATCGCCGTGATCTTGCCATCCGCGATGCCGATATCCGTGACACGCCCGTCAGGCAACGTGCCCCCCTTAACGATCAGATCAAACATCAGCGTTCTCCTTTGTTGAACGGCACCATCAAAGCGGCCGGCACCTGCGCGCGGCGTGACACCAGCACCAAGGCCACAATAGACAGAATATAGGGTGCCATGAGGAAAATTTGATAGGGAATATCGGCACCAAAGCTGGTCTGCTGCACACGGATTTGCAATGCGTCAAAGGCGGCGAATAAAACCGCCCCTAACAAAGCTTTGCCCGGCATCCATGATCCGAACACCACCAGCGCAATGCAGATCCAGCCGCGTCCGTTCACCATCTCGAAAAAGAAGCTGTCAAAGGCGGACATGGTCAAAAATGCCCCGCCCATCGCCATGAACCCGCTGCCCACGATCACTGCGCCCATCCGGATCGCCGTGACTGACAACCCTTGCGCTGCGACGGCAGCAGGGCTTTCGCCTGCCGCCCGCACCGCAAGGCCCAATGGGGTGCGATACAACACGATGCTGGTCGCCGCGACCAAGGCAAATGCCAGATAGGTAAATGGCGTTTGCGAAAACAATGCCTGCCCCAGAAGCGGAATTTCCGACAGGATCGGAATTTCATAGGGCTGGAACGCGTCAATCTTGGGTGGGCTGGTCACCTGTGGCAGTGCCAAACGGTATGCGAAATATGTAGAGGACGTTGCCAACAACGTTACGCCCAGCCCCACCACATGCTGCGAC
>JAPKCR010000130.1 GCA_026421135.1 Sulfitobacter sp.
CACCACAGGAGCGTACAAGTTCCAAATTTGAACCCAATACCAGTGGCAGCGCCGCGATGATAAATATCCTTGGGGATCGCTGGAATTGGCGGCTGGTGCGCGAAGCCTTCTATGATGCCAGCCGATTTACCGAATTTCGATGCAAAACGTACGCGTCTGTAAGGCAGCGTCGAGAAATACTGGTTTCAAACCAGATGAACCCGTTATTACACCCCTAATCAGTCAGGCGCACATTTTCTGATGACGTGGTCGCAGCTGCACTTGAAAAGCCGATAGTCTCCAAAATTTGGTTGGCCCCGACGGTGATGATGACCGTTGCCACGATGGCGATCAGAAACGCTTTCATATTATGGTTCCTTCCTGACGGTGGTTTTTTGACCGGCGACTTCCTCGGCCCAGATGCTGTGATGTTCACGGGCCCATTGTTCTTCAACTTCACCCTTGCCCATCGCGTCAAATGCACCTTCCATCCCGATCGAACCCAGATAGATGTGGGCTAAAATAATCGCAGTCAGGATCAGGCTCACAAGGGCGTGCCACAACTGTGCATACTGCATCTCTTCTTGCGGAGCGAGCGGATAGGGCAGATCGGCCATGCCAAACCAGCCTGACACACCCCATCCGTTAAGAAGTGAAAACGTATGGCCGAACAGATTGAATTCAAACGGAAACAGAAGCGACAGACCGGATAGAGAAATTGACCCGCCCAACAGAATTACCGCCCAAAAGATAAGTTTCTGACCGGCGTTGAATTTTTTTGCCGGGGGGTGGCCGCCACCAAAGAGACCTCCACCTTTTAACAACCAGCGCAGGTCGGTCCGGTCGGGAATGTTGTGGATGACCCAAACTACAAAAATAAAGATCAGCGCGATCATAAAGGCCCAAGAAACGTTGTTATGTACCCATTTGCTGACGATCGCGACGGATGAAAACGCCTCGTGGCCGAAGGCGGGAATGATCACCTTGCGCCCGAATAGTGAAATCAGACCCGTCAGCCCTAGTAATATAAAGGATGAGGCCAGCATCCAGTGGCCAAACCGCTCAAACGCGCTGAACCGCAGCAGCGTGCGACCGGTTTTTTCGCCATCGATGCGAATGCGGCCACGGATCAGATAGAACACGGCCAAGGCCAGCAAGGTCCCGCCCAAAAGGTAGATCGCGATAGTTTGCAAGGGTCCGCGACGGAAATCGAGCCACCACATGCCACCGTCCTGAATGAGGGTCGTGGCAGCCGGTACCCGGGCTTGCGTGGTTATGTCAGCCTCGCCAAAGCGGAAAGCGCGCCAAAGATCCGCATCGGACGCCCCACCCAACGTGCCAAGCTGACTGCTAATTGGCTTGGCTTTGGCCGGGTCACCAATCTCATTGGACCGGATCGTTTCGTCAGAGGATTTCAAACCTTCCTGACGACGCAAGATATCATCGAGCTTGGACACCGCAGGATTGGAGTCAACAGTGCTTGTCTGGGGTGACACGCTGCTTTGCGCCATGGCACCGGACGCGGCAGACAGGCTGAACAAAACAGACAGGCAAATCAAAATTGCGGCAAGGTGGCGTGGCATCGTTATATCCCTTTCGGCTGACCAAACAGGGGCGGTCCCATAACAGGCCGCCCCTATGATTGTCACATCAATACAGGCGCTTAGCCGCCTTTTCTCTCATAGGCCGTGCCCCAACCCCATGCGCCAGAGCCAAAGCCCCGTGCAACAACCCGTTCGCGGTAGATGCCCGAAACGACATCGCCGTCACCGGCCAGCAATGCCTTGGTTGAACACATTTCGGCGCAGATCGGCAGCTTACCTTCCGCGATACGGTTGCGACCGTATTTCTGGAATTCAGCAGTAGAGTTGTTTTCCTCGGGGCCACCGGCACAGAAGGTACATTTGTCCATTTTGCCACGCGAACCAAAGTTGCCCGCCTGCGGGTACTGCGGCGCGCCGAAGGGGCACGCGTAAAAGCAGTAGCCACAACCGATGCACAAGTCTTTGGAGTGCAGTACAATGCCATCGGCTGTCTGGTAGAAACAGTCGGTGGGGCAAACGGCCATACAAGGCGCATCTGAACAGTGCATACAAGCGACCGAAATCGATCGTTCGCCCGGTTTGCCGTCTTCGATTGTGACGACCTTGCGGCGGTTGATGCCCCACGGTACTTCGTGTTCGTTCTTACATGCAGTGACGCAAGCGTTGCATTCGATGCAGCGTTCAGCGTCGCAGAGGAACTTTGCTCTTCCCATCTTATCTCTCCCTTACGCTGTCCAAATTTTGCAAAGAGTAGCCTTGGTCTCTTGCATCTGGGTTACACTGTCATAGCCATAGGTTTGTGCGGTGTTTGTGCTTTCGCCTAACACATACGGATCGGCACCTGCTGGATATTTATCCCTGAGATCAACACCTTCCAGGTGCCCACCAAAGTGGAACGGCATAAAGGCGACGCCTTCCCCGACCCGTTCGGTGACCATGGCCATCACTTTGACCTTGCCACCTTCGGGGCCTTCAACCCAAACTTGTTGTCCATCCCGAACGCCCAAATTGTTGGCGTCGCGGGTGTTGATTTCGACGAACATGTCTTGCTGCAATTCGGCCAACCACGGGTTTGAACGTGTCTCGTCGCCCCCTCCCTCGTATTCAACCAAACGGCCAGAAGTAAGGATGATCGGATAGTCCTTCGAGAAATCTTTTTCCTGAATTGAGGCGTACATCGTCGGCACGCGCCAGAACTTTTTATCCTCGTAGGTTGGATAATCGGCCACCAGATCGCGGCGGTTGGAATACAAGGGTTCGCGGTGGATTGGCACTGGATCCGGGAAGGTCCAGACCACGGCACGGGCCTTGGCGTTACCAAACGGGGCACAACCATGGGCAATCGCAACCCGCTGGATACCACCCGAAAGGTCGGTCTTCCAATTCACGCCGCCGGTCTTTTGCGAGTAATCCGATTGAATTTCACCGGTCTGCGAGGTTTCACCGACCTCTTCGGTGTTGGTGCCCCCGTCATCTGACGCATCGCCGATGTTCGGGTCACCATCTGGGAAACCTGCAACAAAGTTGATTGACGCGCGTTCTTCGTTGCTCAGGTCGGTATCCCAGCCCAGATCACGCAGCATTTGCATTGTAAACTCGGGATAGCCGTCTTCGATCTCGGAACCGACGGAATACACGCCCTCTGCCAACAGGTTCTCGCCTTCGCGCTCTACGCCGAAACGGGCGCGGAAGGTCAAACCACCCTCAGCCACCGGCATCGACATGTCATAAAGGTTCGCAGTGCCGGGGTGGTTCATCTCGGGGGTGCCCCAAGATGGCCATGGCAATCCGTAAAAGTCGCCATCGGCCGGTCCGCCATTCGCCCGCAGTGTTGTGCGGTCAAAGGTGTGCTGGTTGGCCATATGCATCTTCATCCGCTCGGGGCTTTGGCCCGTATAACCGATGGTCCACATGCCGCGGTTAAATTCGCGGGTTATGTCCTCAACACTTGGCTCGCCGCCTTCATCAATCGCAATGTTGCGGAAGATCTTGTCGTGAAAACCGAATTTTTCGGCGAACATCGCGATGATCGTATGGTCGGGCAGAGATTCAAACAGCGGGTCTACGATCTTGTCACGCCACTGTAGCGAACGGTTGGATGCTGTCACAGACCCGCGTGTTTCGAACTGCGTACAGGCCGGCAGCAGATAAACGCCATCGGACCGGTCCTGCAGAACGGCGGAGACAGTCGGGTACGGATCGACAACGACAAGCAGGTCGAGCTTTTCCATCGCCGTCTTCATTTCCTTTTGCCGGGTCTGAGAGTTGGGCGCGTGGCCCCACAAAACCATCGCCCGTGTATTATCGGGCTGGTCAAGGTTCTCTTTATCTTCCAAAACCCCGTCAATCCAACGACTTACAGGAATTCCGGTCAGGTTCATCATTGGCGTGTCGCCAATGCTTTCCGGGCTGAACTGCCCCTTGAGATAGTCAAGATCTTCTTCCCACACTCGTGCCCAGTGGGCCCAAGCGCCTGCGGACAGACCATAGTAGCCCGGCAGTGTATCGGCCAGAACACCAAGGTCGGTCGCCCCCTGGACGTTGTCGTGGCCACGGAAAATGTTCGTGCCTCCGCCTGCTCTACCCATGTTGCCAAGGGCCAATTGCAATATACAGTACGCGCGGGTGTTGTTGTTACCGTTGGTGTGCTGCGTGCCACCCATGCACCAGATCACGGTGCCGGGACGGTTGTTTGCCAATGTCCGCGCGACACGCTCAAGTTGGGTACCGGGGGCACCGGTCACGCGCTCGACTTCCTCCGGCGTCCACTTGGCCACTTCGGTTTTAATCTCGTCCATGCCCCAGACACGGGTGCGAATGAATTCTTTGTCTTCCCAGCCGTTTTCAAAGATGTGCCACAGGATGCCCCAGACAAGGGCAACGTCCGAACCGGGACGGAAGCGCACATATTCATCAGCATGTGCTGCCGTGCGGGTAAAGCGCGGGTCACACACGATCAGCGGCGCGTTGTTTTGTTCTTTGGCCTTCAAAAGGTGCAACAGCGAGACAGGGTGCGCCTCGGCCGGGTTGCCACCAATGATAAAGACCGCCTTGGAGTTGTGGATGTCGTTGTAGCTGTTGGTCATGGCACCGTAGCCCCATGTATTTGCAACACCGGCAACCGTGGTCGAGTGGCAGATACGCGCCTGGTGATCGACGTTATTCGTTCCCCAATAGGCGGCAAACTTGCGGAACAGGTAAGCCTGTTCGTTGCTGTGCTTGGCGCTGCCCAGCCAGTAAACCGAATCCGGCCCGCTTTCGTCGCGGATTTTCATCATGCCGTCGCCGATTTCGTTGATGGCGGTTTCCCAGCTGATGCGAACCCACTCGCCGTTTTCTTTCTTCATGGGGTATTTCAGGCGGCGTTCGCCGTGAGCGTGCTCTCGAACAGACGCCCCTTTGGCACAATGCGCCCCGAGGTTGAATGGGCTGTCCCAGCCTGGCTCTTGACCTGTCCAGACACCATTATCGACTTCGGCAATGACCGTACAGCCAACAGAACAGTGGGTACAAACGGATTTGACCATCTCAACCGCGCGGGTGGCGGCGGTTTGTGCAGTGGCTTTGGTGACTGATCCACCTGTCGCCGCAATGGCGGTCAATCCACCGATGGCAAGGCCCGAACCACGCAGGAACCCGCGTCTGTCGATGGTGTTTTTGCCGTTATTAACCACGATCGGCGCGCGGCCTGATCTGCGGGTATACCCGTTGGTCTTTTTCCTCAGCATGGTAATTCCTCCCTATTCCAGCTCTTGCCGGATCATTCGATGTCGCCCCCTGCACTGGCGCAGCGCGCCACAAACAGGTGCTGTATTGGCTAATTAGAAACGCGTGCTTTCAAGATAGGCGCGGGTGTGTGCGGTATCTTGCATCGTCTCTGATGACAGATCCACAGGTTGTGCTTCAGCTTGGGTTGCCCCACCTGCTGCAATCGCGGCGGCGGCTGCGGGTGCCGCTGTGCCTGCGAATTTCAGAAAGCCGCGGCGGCTGGTGCCTTTGGTTTTCTCCGTCATTGGATGTCTCCCCTTCGTGTTGTCCGGCGGGCGTCCCCACCGATGTTGCGCATTACCGGTTGGTTGCGGTCATGCGGAATGCTTCGCGTTCGATGTCCATAAAGGCAGCGCCAACTGCACCGACCGATCCGTAAAGAACCGACGATTTGGCCGCTTGCAGGTCGGCAAAGTAATGCGCGGCCCAGCTTCCGATATGAGCGTTAAAAAACTGCTGTTGTTCCGAGATGGTGGCCACCCGCCCAAAGCGCCCCACGATCATGCCCGCCATCATTTCCATCAAAGATGCGATGTTGTCCTCTGGCTCGAACACATCCTGTGCGCGGGTCATTCCCAAACTGGCCATGGTCTTGCGCAAATTCGCAAGCGGCTTTTCATTCAGAAATCCGGTCAGATAATAGCTGGCATAGGGCAATAACTCACCCCGCCCCAAACCGATGAACAATGCGTTGAATTCACTACGTACGGCCTTGGGCTTGGACACCTTAGCCACACGCGCCAACCCTTGGATCGCCTGGCCCAATGGCGTCTCGTCGCCTTCCAACCCTGCGGTCTGATCCAACAACATCTGGTCGGGCGGGCCTGACAACATTACGCCAAGATAGTTGTACAAATCCGCACGCATGCGGTCTTCTTGGATTACGTCCGGCAAGGGGGCGGCAACATTCATGCGGTTTTCCCTTCGATATGGAATTGCATGCGCCGGGGGGCCGGTGTGGCATGTTCAATATGATCTTCCGCGTCGGCATGTGATGCGTCGGCATATATATCGACAGCCGGATCATCATCTGAATTAACATCAGTGGAAGCCATCAGCGTCTCGCTATCCGTTGGCGTAGCTTCGATTGGGTCCGCGTCTTCTGCATCCGTATCCACAGGTGCATTATCTTGGGGCGTATTGTCGTCAGTCAAACACGCCGCCTGCCGTTCCATTTCAAGCAAGTGCGCCAACATACCCTTGCCGACCTGATAGCTGGTTTTAATCGGCCCCTGCCCGGTGCTGCCGGTCAGATAATCGTCGTCATAGTCATTCAGCCCATCAACGCAGGCCAACACAGGGTTGCTG
>JAPKCR010000764.1 GCA_026421135.1 Sulfitobacter sp.
GTCAGGCCCATATCCGGATCATTCAGCGTTTAGATTGCTTTCTAGCCAGTGTTCCAGCCAGTGAATGTTATAGGTTCCATCTAGCACATCGCTTTCCTGCAAAAGCGCATGAAACAAAGGAATCGTCGTGTCGACACCGTCGACAATCAATTCACCTAAAGCACGATTCAAACGGGCCAACGCCTCTGGACGATCACGCCCATGCACGATCAACTTACCAATTAAGCTATCGTAAAATGGCGGGATTGAATAACCATCATACAGCGCTGAATCCATACGCACACCTAAGCCACCAGGGGCGTGGTACTGCGAAATACGGCCGGGGCAGGGTGTGAAATTTGGAAGTTTTTCGGCGTTGATGCGAACCTCGATAGCTGCACCGTTGATTTCCAACTCATCCTGCTTGAATGACATCGGCAACCCTGCGGCCACATGAATTTGTTCGCGGACCAGATCGACGCCAAAAATGGCCTCTGTTACAGGATGCTCTACTTGCAGACGCGTGTTCATCTCGATGAAGTAGAACTCGCCGTTTTCGTAAAGGAATTCGATTGTCCCCGCACCAGTGTAGTTGATGTTGGCTACCGCATCCGAGCAGACCTTACCAATTTTTGCGCGTTCTTCTGGCGTGATTGTTGGTCCAGGTGCTTCCTCAAAAACTTTTTGATGGCGACGCTGGAGAGAGCAATCGCGTTCGCCCAAATGCACCGCGCGGCCTTTGCCATCACCAAACACTTGGATTTCGATATGACGCGGTGTTGTTAGATATTTCTCAATATAGACTTCGTCGTTGCCAAAGTTTGATTTACCCTCAGCCCGCGCTGTCATAAATGCGCTTTCCATGTCAGCGGCTGTTTGCGCCACTTTCATACCTTTGCCGCCGCCGCCGGCCGTTGCTTTGACGATAACAGGATAACCGACTTCTTCACCAATGCGTTGTGCATCTTCAAGCGTAGGGACACCACCAGCAGAGCCGGGAACACAGGGCACGCCAAGCGCCTTCATTGTGTCCTTGGCAGTGATCTTGTCGCCCATGACACGGATGTGTTCGGCGGTGGGGCCAATAAACTTCAGACCATGATCTTCGATGATTTGGACGAAATTGGCATTCTCGGATAGGAAGCCATAACCAGGATGAATGGCCTCAGCGCCGGTAATTTCACATGCCGCAATAATTGCTGGGATCGACAGGTATGATTGCTGGGAAGATGGTGGCCCAATGCATACGCTTTCGTCTGCCATGCGTACGTGCATCGCGTCGGCATCTGCTGTGGAGTGGACAGCGACAGAAGCGATGCCCATTTCACGTGCAGCGCGGATTACGCGCAACGCAATCTCTCCACGGTTGGCGATCAAGATTTTTTTGAACATTTTTAGCGCCTTATTGGAGGATCACCAAGGGAGAGCCGAATTCAACTGCGGCACCATCATCAACCAAAATGCGGGTCACTTTTCCGGCACGTGGGGCAGGGATATGGTTCATCGTTTTCATCGCTTCGACGATTAACAACGTATCGCCCTCTGCCACAACGGTTCCAACAGACACAAACGCAGGCGAATCTGGTTCAGCTTGCAAGTAGACTGTGCCGACCATTGGTGAAGTAACGGCACCTGGGTCCGAAGCTGGATCTGCGCTGGCAGCAGCAGTGACAGGCGCGGCGGCTGAAGGCGCTGCTGCTACAGCTGCAGGCGGTGCTGCGACTTGTGTCATGATGGCCTGTGGTGGCTGTCGGCTGACACGCACATCAAGTTTGTCATCCTCGCCGTATTCGCGTTTTACTTTTACTTCGGTAAGATCGTTTTCGCGCAGTACTTCGGCCAATGCCTGAATAAAGGCGACGTCTGCGT
>JAPKCR010000131.1 GCA_026421135.1 Sulfitobacter sp.
TCGTCGTCGCGGGCCTGATCGAGGATGAAGCCCGCGTCGAGATCGAAGCAACTGCCGTTATTTCAAAAGCCTAGCGCCGAAAGGCTGGTGCCAGCCCGACTGAAACCGCGAATAGTACTGCCGCAACGCTGACCATGCTTGGCCCTGTGGGCGTGTCAAAAGTAAATGACGCAGCCAGTCCTCCCAAGGTCGCGATCATGCCGATGATGGCTGCCATGATCGCCATTGTTTCGGGCGTGCGCGAAAAGGGCCGTGCTGCAGCGGCGGGGATGATCAGCATCGCAGCAATCAGCAACGCACCCACCACTTTCAACGCGACAGCGACCGTTACGGCCAGCGCCAGCGTCAGGATCAGCTGTTCCCGCTTTGGGTTCAGGCCGCTCGCGGTGGCCAGATCGGGGTTCAATGTCGCCGACAACAACGCCTGCCAGCGCCAGACCAGCAGCGCGATTGAAACCAAAGCGCCACTCCAGATCACGGCAAGGTCCCCCTTGGTCACGGCCAGAATTTCCCCGAAAAGATAGGCGCTTAGATCAACCCGCTGGTTCGGCAGCAAGGACACAGCGACCAATCCGAGGGCCAACGCCCCATGTGCCAGCACGCCCAGCAAGGCATCAGTGCTGACATTGCGCCCGTTCAATCCAGCCACGATCAGCGCCATCGCCAGCGCAACAACCAGGACGCCGCCAAATATCGGCAAATCCAATGAGAGCGCCAGTGCCACGCCCAACAGGGCCGCGTGGGATGTCGCATCGCCGAAATAGGCCATGCGCCGCCACACAACAAAGCACCCCAAGGGGGCGGCGGCCAGCGCCACACCAACGCCCGCAAGCGCGGCACGTACGACGAAATCATCCAACATCAATGGGCACCGTCGCAATTGCTATGGTCATGGGTGTGATCGTGGGAATGGGTGTGTTCATGTCGATACAGCGCCAAGGCCCCTTGTGTGCCAGACCCGAACAACGCGCGGTATTCAGGGGCATCAGCGACAATTTCGGGCGTGCCTTCGCAACAGACATGGCCGTTCAGGCATAACACGCGGTCAGATGCGGCCATCACCACATGCAAGTCATGGCTGACCATCAAAACAGCGCATCCCATTTCGCGGCGGACTTCTTCGATCTGGCGATAAAAAGCAGCGGCACCGGGTTGGTCCAACCCTTGGGTCGCTTCGTCCAGGATCAGGATATCAGGGGTGTTCAGCAAGGCGCGCGCCAGCAGAACGCGCTGGAACTGCCCGCCCGACAAGTCGGCCATCTGCCGTTTCGCCAGATCCCCCACACCCGCCTTGTGCAGTGCATCATCTACAACCGCACGCGGCTGGCGGTGGGGCAGGTTCAAAAATCCCTGAACGGTTAGGGGTAGGGTCGCATCAATTTGCAGCTTTTGCGGGACGTATCCGATGCGCAACCCGTCCGCGCGTGTTACTGACCCGCTGGCAGGCTTCAACGCCCCAATCAATGCGCGCAGCAGACTGGATTTGCCGGAACCGTTCGGGCCGACGACGGTAACGATCTCGCCCCGGTTTATCGAGATATTCACGTCTTTCAAAACGGTTTGCCCATCCAGAACAAGGGTCAGGTTCTGCGTTGAAATCAGGCTCATGCTGCATCCTGCGGTTGGCAGGCGGGGCATAGGCCCTGCGCTTCGACGACCGTGTGTTCGATTTGAAAGCCGGCGGCGCGGGCTGCATCGCCAAGACGCCCCTTGGACAGAGCCGTGTCACTTTCGGCAACCGAATGGCAACTGCGGCAGATCAGAAAGGCGGGCGCATGGTCGTGGCCCAAATGGGCGCAGGCGATATAGGCGTTCAGGGCCTCGATCCGGTGAGCAAACCCGGCTTTGACCAGAAAATCCAGCGCGCGGTAAGCGACAGGGGGCTGGGTTCCCAGCCCTTCGGCGGACAGATGCCCCAAGATATCATAGGCCCCAAGGGCGCGGTGTTCGGCCAGCAACAACTCTAATACGCGGCGGCGCACGGGCGTCAGGCGCAGGTCTTGGTCAGCGCATCGGCTTTCCGCCTTGGCCATGGTTTGGCTGACACAGGCGTGGTGGTCGTGAGTCTCAAAGCCGATGGTGGTCATATTGCCTCCGCTGCAGTGTGGGGTATTGATATGTTATAACATCTGATCTAACAAGCGTTATATTATAACAAGAGGAGCGCCGCCATGCGCCGTCTGCTGCCCGTATCATTCCTGCTTTTGTCCACTGCCGCTTGGGCGGATGTGCCACGTGTGGCGACCGATATTGCGCCGGTGCATTCCTTGGTCGCGCAAGTGATGGCAGGGGTCGGCACGCCTGACCTGACGATCCCGCCGGGGGCGTCACCGCACAGCTATGCTATGCGCCCGTCCGAGGCGCGTGCACTTGCTGGGGCCGATCTGGTGGTCTGGGTTGGGCCGTCGCTCACTGCATGGCTGGGCAATCCGATTGACACGTTGGCCGGAGATGCGCTGCGTCTTGAACTGGAAAACGCCGCAGGGACAGTGATGTTGGAAAACCGAACAGGGGTTGCATTCGAGGTCCATGATCACACGGCAAACCACGATGATGATGCTGAGGAAGAGGGGCGCGACGATCACGCAGATCACGGCGGTCACGACCACCCCGAAGATTCCATTGATCCGCATCTGTGGCTTGATCCTGTCAACGCATCCTTGTGGTTGGGGGCAATTTCTGTTGCGCTTGGTCAGCTTGATCCTGAAAATGCAAAAATCTATGCCGCGAATGCCGCCAAGGGACAGGGAGATATGGCGAAACTGCAGGCCCGCATTCAAGCCCAGCTTGAGCCTGTTCAAAGACGCCCTTTCGCAGTCTTCCACGATGCTTATCATTATTTCGAAGCGCGTTTTGGCGTCGAGGCCAGCGCCGCACTGTTACTGAGTGATGGCAGCGCCCCAAGTGCCGCGCGACTGGACGAGGTGCGCAATGTGGTGCAATCGATCAACGCGGTCTGCGTTTTCACCGAACCGCAGTTCAATCCGGGCCTTGTTGCCGCTTTGGCCGAAGAAGGCAGCTTGAAATCAGCGTTGCTTGATCCTTTGGGCGCGGCGCTGACCCCTGGACCTGCGCTTTACGGCGAGATGATCCAAGAGCTCGCGACATCTTTTGCCAATTGTTTGATTGAATAGGGCAATCAGACGGACATCCAAAGCTGGAACAGGATACCCGATGCCAGTGACCCGACCAGCGCGATGCCGATATAAAGGAAAAACACGGGCCGTTTAACCAAGGCCCAAACAGCGATGGCTGCGGGCAGGGAAGTAACGCCCCCCGCCACCAAAAACGCCAGA
The DNA here is from genome assembly GCA_026421135.1 of Sulfitobacter sp. Classification (GTDB taxonomy): domain Bacteria; phylum Pseudomonadota; class Alphaproteobacteria; order Rhodobacterales; family Rhodobacteraceae; genus Sulfitobacter. Next base: position 3,297 of record JAPKCR010000131.1, read on the forward strand.
CCCGCACCCGGCGCCATACCTTGACCCATCAATCCGCCCACAAGGGGTAGGGCGGCATAGCCGTTCAGATAGGCAGGCACGCCAACCAATGTTGCCACACCGATCGGGACAAACCCGGTGCCGCCCAAGGCGCTCGTGATCAGTTCGGCAGGTACCCAAGCGAGCATGAGGCTTTCCAGCAAAAATGCCAGCGTCAGCCATTTTGCCAAGAACAATGTGGTTTTAACCGCCTCGCGCCAGAACTTGGTCACGCGGGCGTTGTCCTGCCAGAATTTCCAGACGACAGGCTGAACACTGCGCACCTTTGAGGCACCGCAGCCGCCATTGCCGACGCCTTCGCGCAATGGATCGGTCAAGCCGCCTGCTTTCGTTGTGAAATGCACCACGATGCCGCCAAAGACGCCCAAGCCGACAGCGGACAGCGTTTTGGCTACGGCAAATTCAAACCCCAGAACGCCAGTAGTCAGAACAAACATCGACGGGTCCATGACCGGCGAGGCCAGCCAGAATGCCATCACGGCTGACAACGGCACGCCCATGGCCAATAACGCTGCGATCAGGGGAATAACCCCGCAGGAACAAAACGGTGACAGCCCACCCGCAAGCGCCGCAATCACGATCATAAGGGCAGGCGATCCGGTGAACGCCCTCGCAATCAAACCATCCGCGCCGGTTGCACCGGCATAGGCGGCAATCCCTATCGAAAGGATCAGAAACGGCGCGACATCCAGCAGGTTGTTGGCTGCGAACCCAGCGCTGGTGACGGCCTGTGGGGGATTGACGATGAAAAGCACTGCCAGCAAAGCAGCTGAGAATAGCCAGACGCGTTCGTTCGTCCAGATACGGTGCAGCAGATCGACACCACGGTTGCGCGGGGGAAGGGTGATATCGCTCATGCGGCTTGATCCTTGCTTAGTGTGACGCCAACGCAGCATTCTGACGTTAGGAAAGCCACGGTTTCCTGCATGGCGTCGAAATCCACGCGGTTGACGATTTGTCGCCCCTGACGCGACTGGATAACCAGCCCCGCATCCACCAAACTGCTTAGGTGATGGGCAAGGGTCGAAGGGGCAGCGCCCAGATGTTGGCCGATGTCGCCCACGCTAAGACCGTCATGGCCTGCACGGACAAGCAGGCGAAAGACAGCCAAACGGGTTTCATGGCCAAGAGCGGCGAGGGAGCGGGCGGTTTTGATATGATCTGTCATGCGTCCAGATAAAACTATAAAACTAGTTTTGTAAAGATGATTCAATCAGCTTTCCGGAATTCGTCGAACCTACGAGATGCGCCCAATGCATCTGCTCCGGGCGCATCTCGTACTCAGAGGGGGCCTACGTTAACTAAAGGTCTGCTAAACGGCGATCTTACCGCCCCCTTTTTTGGTGACGACCAAGACCGCCGGGCGCGGCGGCATGGCGGGATCAAAATCAGGCCAGCGGGTCGCTGGGTCGTCAAAGGTGCTGTTGCGTTCGAACCCGGCAAGGTTCTTGGTACCGTCCGTCCCCGGATGCTGAACCGCGACAAACAGTGTTTCACCGTCATCGGTAAAGTAGGGGCCGCACATCTCGCCTCCTACCGGGCAGCGAAAGAACAGCTTGGATGTGCCACGCCCGTCACCTTCGGTCTCGACCGCATAAAGGCCATCAGACTTGCCCGTCTTGTCCCATCTACCGCCCTGATCGGTGCTGACCCAAAGCCGCCCGTCGGCATCAAAAGTGCAGTTGTCGGGGCTGCTGAACCATCCGTTTTCAGACGTTTCGGGGTTCCAATACGCGCCGACCTCGGCCAGCGATGGGTCGCCGCATTTGACAAGGATCGACCATGTACCAGCGGTTGCCGCGTGGTTGCCGCCGTCTTCCTTGATCTCGATAATGTGGCCAAAGCTGTTTTCGGCGCGGGGGTTTGCCGGGTTCCGGTCGTCCTTGCCGCGTTTGGTGTTGTTGGTCAGCATAATATAAGCTGTGCCATCGCCGCGCGGCTGTGCGTCTTCGGGGCGGTCCATGGGGGTTGCGCCCAACAGATCTGCGGCAATGCGCGTGTCGATCAACACGTCACCTTGATCGTTGAACCCGTTTTCTGCGGTCAATGGCCCCATACCATGGATCAGGGGTAGCCAACCAACGGTTCCGTCTTCGTCAAAGCGTGCGACATAGAGCGTGCCATCGCTTAGCAGCTTGCCATTTGCTGCGCGGTCGTCGGATACGTTGCCACCAGAGACGTATTTATATTGGTACTCAAATCGGTTGTCGTCGCCCATATAAACCACCAGACGTCCATCGCTGGAGACTGTCGTCTCGGCACCCTCATGACAGAAACGGCCCAAAGCGGTGTGCTTGATCGGGGTCGAGGTCGGGTCCGAAGGGTCCACTTCGACGACCCAGCCGAATTTGTTGGGCGCGTGGGGTTCTTTATCGACGTTGAACCGATCATGCGAGGCACCCCAGTTGTACCACATGCCGGGAACACCATAGCGCTTGTAAGATGCCGCTTGGATGGCGTCCTCAGGGATAACGGGCTTGCTGTCCGCATCCAGATCATTGGACCAGAAATACCCGTGAAAGTTTTCCTCGGCCATCAGCCAGGTGCCCCATGGTGTCAGGCCGCCAGCGCAGTTGTTCAGCGTACCGATCACCTTGGTGCCAGTGGGGTCGTCATTGGTTTGCAGACGCGCGTGACCGGCGGCGGGGCCGTCAAGGGTCATCGCAGTGTCCAGTGGGGTGATGCGGCGGTTCATCTTGCCATCGCGCACAACCTGCCACGCGCCAGAGGCATCCTTTGCGATCTCGACAACCGACCCACCATGAGCGGCCATTTCGATGTCGATCAATTCAGGTGTCATGCCGGAAAACCCGACCCTGTCCTGACGGCCAAGACCGGGGAACATCATTTCTTCGTTGGTGTATTCGTGGTTCACACACAGCAGACCACGGGAACCATCCTCGTTCAGCGGCACAAAGCCAACGTAGTCGTTGTTATAGCCAAACTGTTTCAATTGGGCGGCGGCGGTCTGGTTCATCACGTCGAACTCAGGCGCATCGGCAGTTATCGGATCCCCCCACCGCAACAAGACCTTCGCGTCATAGCCATCGGCCACGTGGTGGTTTTCGTCGTTGCCCCAAGCCAATTCGTCAAATGCATAGCGATTGCTGTGGGCGGCGGCGTTTGCCTGATGCGGTGCTACCAGCGCAGAGGTGCCAAACAATGTGGTTGTCGCAGTCACACCCAACATGCCGCGCAGGACCTCACGGCGGCCATAGCGGGCATTGATTACATCGCCAATCGTGCG
>JAPKCR010000765.1 GCA_026421135.1 Sulfitobacter sp.
GATAAATACGGCCAACCTTTCGCAGGTTTGGCTAAGATGAAACGGGGTCGCCATTGGCGGCCCCGTATTTCGTTTGGTGCATCTGTTTGATAGGCTCCCGCAAACAAGAGGATATTGTTGATGAAATTGATTGTAGGGCTTGGCAATCCGGGCGCAAAATACGCTCGCAACCGCCACAATATCGGCTTTATGGCGCTGGACCGCATCGCCGAGGATCACGGGTTTTCACCTTGGAAGGCCAAGCATCAAGGGCTGGTCAGCGAAGGTCGGTTCGGAGCGGAGCGCGCCATCCTGCTAAAGCCAGAAACTTTCATGAACCTTTCCGGTCAATCTGTTCAAGCCGCGATGCGGTTTCATAAGATCGACGCCGCAGATGTTATTGTGCTGCATGACGAAATCGACCTCGCCCCTGCAAAGGTCAAATGCAAAACCGGCGGCGGTCACGCCGGTCACAATGGTCTGCGGTCAATCCACGCGCATATCGGGCCGGACTATGACCGTGTCCGCCTTGGCGTAGGCCACCCTGGTCACAAGGACGCGGTTCCGGGCTATGTCCTGCGAGATTTCGCCAAGGCCGATGAGAACTGGTTGGAAGACGTCCTGCGTGGTATCAGCGATGGTGCGCCTGAGCTGGTGCGCGGAAACACGGCCAAATTCTTGAATGCCGTGGCGATGCGCGTATCGCCACCAAGGTCCGGCACAGGTACCAAGAAACCTGCGAAACCTGCCGCTGCTGAAAATGTGCCGGCGCAACCAAAGCCGGATGCGACCACTCTCACATCTGAGCCGGACACCCGTTCGTCGCTGCAAAAATTAATGGATCGCTTCAAATGACATTAAAACAAGCTTTCGAAGATCAGGCAGGCCATTGCGTCGCGTTGGGCTCCCCCTTTATGGGGCAACTGATGAATGTCTTGGCACGCGACTGGCCCGTCGACAGCGCCCTTGGTCAAAAGTTCGCCAGCGTTGCGGGGGATGTCGGGCCCATGGGGGCGTCGCTGCCCCTGCGGATTGCAAGCGGGCTGCATGCGCTGGTGCTGACCCGCAAATCGCCGCGACTGGCCAAGGCCTATCCACCAAACGGTGTATCTGATGCCGAATTGTCAGCGGCGGTACTCGACGCGCTCAGCGCGCATGAAACGTATCTTCTCGCTTGGACCGATCACGCGCCACAAACGAACGAAGTACGCAGGTCTGCCGCCCTAATCGCAGGTGCGCGGGTAGCTGTGCAGCATTTCAACATGCCAATCCATCTGTCAGAGCTAGGTGCTAGCGGCGGTCTTAACCTGATGTGGGATCACTTTGCCCTCGAAATTCAAGGCCATCGTTTTGGGCCGAATATGTCGTCGATCCTGCTGTCGCCCGATTGGACCGGTTCAATGCCGCCGTCCGTCCAGCCCCGCATTGAAAAGCGGCGCGGCGTGGATTTGAACCCGCTAGACCCCACGCGCCCAGATCATTTGATGCGGCTCATGGCGTATCTTTGGGCGGATCAGCCCGAACGGTTGAGCCTGACCCGATCTGCAGCCTCCGTAATGGATGCAAAGGTGCAGCAAGGGGATGCAATCGACTGGCTGACAAGGCTCCTCCCGGAGCAATCCCAAGGGTGCCTTCACCTGATCCAACACACGGTCGCGTGGCAATATTTCTCGAAGGACGCACAAGCACGTGGCAAAGCATTGATTGAGGCCGCAGGCAAACGCGCCAGTACAAACCGGCCATTGGCGTGGCTATCGATGGAAAATGACGGCGAAGGCACCAAAGGGGCTGCGCTGACATTGCGCCTATGGCCGGGTGACATCACCTTGAACCTCGGGCGGGCCGATTATCATGGCCGCTGGATTGAT
>JAPKCR010000766.1 GCA_026421135.1 Sulfitobacter sp.
CCCGCGCCATGCAGATTATCGCAGACGAGGGGCGCGGTGCCGTGCTGCTATTTCGCGATCCGGAACCACGCCTGCGGTTTCAAGACGAGGAAGACGAGCGCCCGCGCACCATCAAGCGCACTGGCTTGGGCTCGCAAATCATGTCAACGCTTGGGTTGCACGAACTGGTCTTGCTGACCGATAACCCTGATACGCGCTATCTGGGTTTGGACGCTTACGGCCTTAGCATCGTGGGCACGCGCCCCATCACAACGGAGTAATCCCCATGGCTGCTACAAATCATACCACATTGGTCACGCCGCAATTTGACAAGCCAGTTAAGGTTTTGATCGTTTTGTCGCCTTATTATTCCGACATCGCCGATGGGTTGCTAAAAGGGGCAAAGGCCGAATTGGAAGCTGCAGGCGTTGAATGGGACGTGGTCGAAATGCCCGGTGCGTTAGAAATTCCGACCGCGATTGGCATCTCGGATCGCAAAAGCAACTTTGACGGGTATGTGGCGCTGGGCTGTGTGATCCGCGGCGAAACTACCCATTACGAAACAGTTTGCAATGACAGCAGTCGTGCGTTGCAATTGCTGGGCTTGCAAGGCCTGTGCATCGGCAATGGCATCCTAACCGTGGAAAATCACAAACAGGCAGCGGTACGTTCCGATCCAGCGGGACAGAACAAGGGGGGCGGCGCTGCGGCTGCGGCCTTGCATCTGATCGCGCTCGCCCGTAAGTGGGGCGAAATTCGCAAAGACATCGGTTTCAAGCCGCGATCAGAAGAATATCTGATGGCGGGCGACAATGACGGACCCACAATAGCATGACACCCTCGGCCGGCCTTTCGGGCAATCAAAAACGTAAGATGAAATCAGCCTCGCGGCTATACGCGGTGCAGGCGCTGTTCCAGATGGAACATTCCTCGCAAAGCTACGACACCGTAAAGGTCGAGTTCCTGAACCACCGTTTCGGGGCGACCTATGATGGCGAGGAAATGATTGATGGCGATATCAGCCATTTTGCCCATGTCCTTGAAACGGCTGTGGATTATCAGGCGGCGATCGACCAGTTGACGGATCGCGCCTTGGTGGCGAAATGGCCGATTGCGCGCATCGACCCCACATTGCGTGCCCTGTTCCGGGCAGCCGGGGCCGAATTGCGTGACCATGACACGCCACCAAAGGTCGTTATCACCGAATACGTGGATGTGGCGCGCGCCTTTTTTGAAGGCAGCGACGAGCCGAAGTTCGTGAATGCGGTTCTGGACCACATGGCCCGCGAATCCCGTCCTGAGGCGTTTTAAGAAATATTGTGAAAACCGGGGCAGGCGCTAAATTTTAGCGCTTGCAAAGTGTGACGGAACCACCACTGCCGTGCCGTTGTATATTCCCGAGGACCTGTATGTACAGGTGGGCGCCAGGTAAAAGAACCAGGGTTCAAACAGAGCCAGCTCCCTCGGATTTGCTTAAGGCCACTGGAATGTAACTTTTACGAACAGGGCAGAACCGTCACCATCAACAGGTAGGCTTGGACCAGCTCCACGACAAGGGGCTATTTTAGCTGCCGTCAGGTTTTTCTACAAAGCGATAGCGTTCCAGTTCTTCGGGCAGCAGCACATAGATTTCATCGGGCGGTGTCACCAGCGCATGCTGCATGATCAGCGGATCAATGCCCATGTCATCAAGATATCTCATCACTTCGCCTTGGCCCCGCTGAATGTCTTCTACAGCGATAAAAGCGGGCAATAACGTGCTCTCCCCGAAATAATGCTGGTGCACGCCGACTGAGGCATCATCAGGGATCGTGCGACCGGTGCCAGCGGCCAGCAGATAAGGGCAGGCGGAATAGCAGATATC
>JAPKCR010000767.1 GCA_026421135.1 Sulfitobacter sp.
ACCGCACAATACGCACTGTTCTGACGCAGGCGCTGACCCGCGCGGGCTGCAAAGTTCATGCGACATCAAGCCTGACCACGCTGATGCGGTGGGTCGGCGAAGGTAAAGGCGATGTGGTAATTTCGGACGTGGTCATGCCTGACGGCAACGGGCTGGAAATGCTGCCAAAAATAGCCAAGGACCGCCCCGGGTTGCCGGTCATCGTAATCTCGGCACAAAATACCATCATGACGGCGATCAAAGCCGCCGAAGCCGAAGCCTATGATTATCTGCCCAAGCCGTTTGATCTGCCCGATTTGATGAAACGCACGGCGCGCGCGCTGGAACGCAATGGTGCGCCGCGCCGTGCAGTGCAAACCAATGACGCAGGCGACCGTGATGATTTGCCTTTGGTCGGGCGCACCCCCGTAATGCAAGCACTGTACCGCGTGGTTGCGCGGGTCATGAACACCGATTTGCCGGTGCTGATTTGGGGTGAATCCGGTACGGGCAAATCCCTCATCGGCAAGGCGATCCATGATTTCTCGGACCGCCGAAATCTGCCATTTGTGACGGTCACATCAGCCGAATTGCAAGACATCGAAGGACCGGCACGTGTTTTGGCGCGGGTCCGGGGAGGCACATTGCTGATCGATGAGATTGGTGATTTCTCGCAAGAGATACAGGCACGTATCGCCCGGATGATGGACACGCCCGGTGAACATGCGCCGCGCTTCCTGGCCACAAGCCAATCGGATCTGGCCGCCGCGATGAAGGCAGGCACGCTGCGCCGCGATCTGTACTATCGTTTATCGGGTGCAACTTTGCACGTGCCCGCATTGCGGGACCGGGTGGAAGACATCAGCCTGCTTGCTGCGCATTTCCTTGAACGGTCCGAGGCTGGAAACGCGGCACCGCGCGTGCTGGCAGAAGGGGCCGCCAAGGTCTTTGCCAATTATCAATGGCCTGGCAACGTGCGCCAATTGGAACATGCGATGCGGCAACTGGCCCTGACAAGCCGGGCACCCGAAATCACCCAAGTAGAGGCCGAGCAAGTGCTGGGTGCAGAGCCTGATCCCGAACCTCTGCAGGCGCATGCCAACACTGAAAAGCTGGGCGCGTCAGTAGAACGACATTTGCGCCGGTATTTTGACCAACACGGGTCAATGTTGCCCCCTCCGGGTCTGTACGCGCGGATTTTGCGTGAAATTGAGGCCCCGTTAATTGAAATAGCGCTGTCCGCAACGGCTGGTAATCAAGCTAAATGTGCTGATCTTCTGGGAATAAACCGCAATACCTTGAGAAAAAAGATCACGGACCTCGATATAGAGGTGACACGCGGTCGCAAAATGATGTAAAAGAGCCACATAACCGTGGCCATCAGGTATCATACCCTGATTAGGACCACATAAAATAGGCGGTTGATGCATTCGCGCATCACATCATCGGTGAGGATAGCGGGTGCTGACCCGGTCACGCAGTTATTATCTGTTGCGTCTTGAGCGTCTGCGCCGTGTTCGGCGCTATCGCAATATGGCGACCCTAGGGCTCGTGGTCCTTGGGCCTGTTTTGGCGCTTGTCACCTATCTGGTGCTGGGGCCATTGGGGCAGGGCGCAAACACGCCCAGCCTGCGGCTTATCCTGCTGACAGATCTTGTCTATATCCTGCTGGTGGCGGCGCTTGTGTTCAGCCAGGTCGCCCGTTTGATCGCAGCACGCCGCGCGAAATCCGCAGGTTCGCGTTTGCATTTGCGTCTGACAGGTGTGTTTGCATTGATGGCGCTTATCCCCACGGTCAGTGTCGCTGTTTTTGCAGGTCTGACAATCAATGTCGGGCTTGAAGGCTGGTTTTCCGATCGTGTGC
>JAPKCR010000768.1 GCA_026421135.1 Sulfitobacter sp.
ATCCGGTGCAGGCGATGACATGGTCATTGGTCAGCACGATTTCATGACCTTCGGCCGCCGTCATTTCGGCGCGCTCGGTATAAACGCCGTTTTCCTTTGTGATCTCGGTTGCTTTGGCATCAATCACCGCGTTTTGCGATTTTAGCTGATAAGTATCGAGGAAATTGTTGTTAACAGCCCGCAGGTTTCCAACGAAATGGGTCTGCCAAGCGAACTTAATGGGGTTAGGGCTCATCACGTGAATGCTAGCGGCATGTTCCAACAACGAATCCGCCGTTTCAAACGCCGAGTTGCCTTTGCCCAGAATGAGCACCCGCTTATTCTCGTATAGCGCAGGGTTTGGGTCAAATTCAGTATAGTTTGCGGCCAGCTCGAACCCTTTGATGCCCGGGTCCCATGCCTGACTAACGCCGGTCGCCACGATCACATTCGCCGCGCGGTGCGTGGACCCGTCAGCGCAGCTGACCACAAAGCCTGCATCCGACTTTTCGATTTTTTGAACGTCGGCATTGCAAACAATATGATCTGCCAGCGGTTTGGCAAAGGTCTCTGCATAGCTGGTAAAGTCGTCCGCACTTGGAAAATACTTACGGCTCCAGTCTTTGAACAGAATCCCTTCGTCGTTCAGCAGCGAATTCCAATCATGGCGCAGCCGCGTTTCAGGATTGCTTAGACCCGTATGCACTTTGTTGATCGAGATAAACTGACGGTGTCGCGGAAAATTTCTTAGAAACGCGCTGATCTTGTCGGACCGTTCAAGAACTGTAAAAGAAAGTCCCTTTTTTGCAAAATAATAAGCGGCTTGAAGACCGGCTGGGCCAGAACCAATAATACAGACATCTTGGGTTTCGATCGGTGCAGACATAGACTTCCCTTTGCAGGTGATTATAAAATTGAATGCAACCATAGAGCGATACCCGCGATAAGCGAATAAAAAATGCGGCTTTTTCCAATGGGAGATCAATCAGTCTGCTCACAAGGCGATCCGCCCAATCCGCACCTCAGCCCCGAAAAGCCGCCATGCGCGCAGCACCCCTTTCCTGTGGGGCATGAACCGACTACATTGCACCCGAACCGACATACGGAGCCTGATGATGCGCGACCTTAAGATTCCCGAACAGCGCCACCCCGAAAAAGCAAATCGCCCGGACAACCCACAGCCGAAAAAGCCAAGCTGGATTCGCGTCAAAGCGCCCGGTGGCCAAGGCGATGCAGATACCGCCAAGCTTATGCGTGAAAACAAGCTGGTAACGGTATGCGAGGAAGCCGGCTGCCCCAATGTGGGCGAATGCTGGTCGCAGGGCCACGCGACCATGATGATCATGGGCGAAGTTTGTACCCGTGCCTGCACCTTCTGTAATATCGCGACGGGCAAGCCGCCCGAAGCATTGGATGTGTTTGAGCCGGGCCGCGTTGCCGATGCGGTTGCCAAGTTGGGCCTTAACCACGTCGTTATCACATCCGTCGACCGCGACGACATTGAAGACGGCGGGGCAGAGCATTTCGCCCAAACCATCCGCGCCATTCGCAAGCGTTCGCCCGACACCACGATTGAAATTCTGACGCCGGATTTCATCCGCTGCGATCCATCCGTGCTCGAGATCGTGGTCGAGGCGCGGCCGGATGTGTTCAACCATAACCTTGAAACTGTGCCGGGCCTGTACCCCGAAGTCCGTCCCGGTGCCCGCTATTTCCACAGCTTGCGTCTGTTGCAGCGGGTAAAGGAACTTGACCCTTCGATGTTCACCAAATCGGGCATCATGGTGGGATTGGGTGAAGATCGCCAATCGGTCATTCAGGTCATGGAAGATATGCGCGCCGCCGACATCGATTTCCTGAC
>JAPKCR010000769.1 GCA_026421135.1 Sulfitobacter sp.
TCAAAATCTACACCGCAGCATTGGGCCACGAGGTCGCGTGATGAAAGATATGGCATCAGATCCAAGCACATCTTCAGCGCAACAATTTCGCCCAGACGCCGACAACACACGTCTGTTGCGCAGTGCTTTTAGCCGTTTCGCAACTGGCGTCACTGTCATCAGCACCAAGACGGACGACGGAGTTATCGGCATGACAGCCAATAGCTTTTCCTCGCTATCGCTGGAACCTGCGCTGGTGATGTGGTCCCCTGGGATCAGCTCCAGTCGGTTCAAATATTTCGCAACCGCGCCACATTTTGCAATCCACGTCTTGTCCGATCAGCAAAAAGACATCTGCGAGGCCTTTGCCAAAAATGGATTTGCGTTTGACGACATTGACCATACGCTGAACGCACATGGCGTTCCGTTGATCGACAACTGCTTGGCCCGTTTCGAATGTAGCCACGTCGCCACGCATCCGGCAGGCGACCATGTGATTGTTGTTGGCCAAGCAAACAACGTCGCGTTTCAAGACGGCAACACTCTTGCTTTTTATGCAGGAAAATACGGAACTATTGAGGCGACATAAGATCGCCCAATAGTAAGACGACCAGACCAATTAAGGTCTGCCTTTAGGGAGGATGGCCACATGGGCCCATTACTGGCGGTGCTTACACCGATCAGCCACGTCAACGAACACATGTTGCGTCTTGGGCGCAGCATCGGTGCGGTTGCGATGGCGCTGATGGTTGTTGCGATCCTGATCCAAGTGTTCTTTCGTTATATTTTAAACAATGCCTTGCCATGGCCGGACGAGGCAGCGCGATTTTTCATGTTGTGGATGACCGGCCTGATGGCCCCCACAGCCTTTCGTCGTGGCGGTTTTGTGGCGATTGATATGCTATTGGTCGCCCTGCCCCGTGTTTTGGGATCGGTTATTAACATCTGCCTTTTACTGCTTTCATTGCTTGTTTTGGTTGTCGCCTCAAATATCGGTTATAATGAAGTCACCGGCTTTGGTGGACGTTTCACCACCGCAGCCCTTTACATCCCTACAGCACTTGATTTTTCCGAATATATGCGCGTGCCACGCAGTTGGATGATGGCATCCCTGCTTGTTGGCGTCTGGATGCTGGTCAGCGTGAATGTCGAATTGATCCTGCGGGCTATTATTGCCCTATTTGGAGGGAAAGACCGTATGACCCCGATCCCCGAAGCGGTTTCCATTGGAGGGTCTGATTAATGCTAGTTTGGTTCCTTCCTGTCTTCCTTGTCTTCTTGATGATCGGCCTGCCCGTCTTCTTTGGCTTGCTCGCCGCCCCCGGCATCCTGCTGTGGATGAACGGCCAAGAGCGCGACATCACACTGCTTTACCGCAACGTCTACAACGGCATGGACAGCTTTCCGCTGATGGCGATCCCGTTCTTTATGCTGGCGGGTGAGCTGATGAACAAAGGCGGCATCACCATGCGCCTTGTCGAATTCGCCCAAGCCTTGATGGGTCACTTTCGCGGTGGCCTTGCCCACGTCAACGTCCTGTCATCCATGTTGTTCGCGGGCCTGTCTGGGTCCGCTGTCGCAGACACATCCGCGCTTGGTTCTATGTTGATCCCAGCGATGGAAAAACAGGGCTACACCCGCCGTTTTGCCGCTGCGATCACTGCTGCATCTTCTGTCATCGGCCCAATCATCCCACCGTCCGGCATTATGATTATCTATGCCTATGTCATGGGCGAAAGCGTCGCAGCCTTGTTCCTTGCGGGTATCATTCCCGGCGCAATGGTCGGCATCGGTCTAATGCTGATGTGTCTGACGTCAGCGCTTATGGGTCCAAATAGGCATATTTGATAAGAGAGTGT
>JAPKCR010000770.1 GCA_026421135.1 Sulfitobacter sp.
AGACGAAAAGAGGGATCAGGATCAGCAAGGCAACCGAGCTGACTTTCATCGCCCAGAAATGTGCCGTTCCGGATTTCGCCGACCCCAGGCCAAGCGCGCGTTTGCGATCTGTCAAATAAGCCATGTCTATTTTCCTTAAATGATCAGCGCGGTGATGATGGTCAAAACGACCGAACCGACCAAAGCCGCCCAGCCCATCTTTTCAGCTGTCGGGATATCCAACGCATAACCGTTGTCCCAGATCAGATGCCGAATGCCAGCCAAGGTGTGATACCACAGGCCCAGAAGCGAAAAGAACATCACAAGGTCGCCAAACCATGAGGTGATAAATCCATTGGCTGTTGCAAAAGCTTCGGGAGATGTTGCCGCGGCCAAGAACCACCAGACGATCAACAACGCTGCAACCAGCATTGCGTTGCCTGTAATCCGGGTGAGGATCGAAGTCATTGACGTTAATTGCGGGCGATAGATCGTCAGGTGTGGTGACAGCGGGCGGTTGCCCCGGTTCACATCAGCCATGATGGATTCCTTTTCTCGTCTTGTTCTGCCTATAGATAACGGTATTTTCGATACTGTCACGCACAGAGGTCTGGTTTCGCCTATGTTTGCGCACCAAATTTCGGAAAAAGTGAGGTTTATTCAAAACATTTTCGAATTTGTGATCACGAATTTTTTCCATGTGATCACATACGAGCCTAGTCCGGCCAGCCTGTCTGCTCAAGCTGACGGGTATGGGGCGTATTCCGATCAACTGGTGTAATTTGAATTGGATCGAAAGGCTAGATAATGGCCGTACATAGTTTGGTCGGGACCAAAGAGGACGGCAGGGCAACCGGTAGTGGCAACCCTGCCAATTATGTTTAGCTCAACGACCCGTCGATGCCCTTGCACGCATCAACCAAGCCTTTGACAGCATTCACGGAATTGTCGAACATCGCCTGCTCGTCTTTATCCATGGAAATCTCGACAACACGTTCAACGCCGCCGGCACCAATTACGGTTGGCACACCAACATAGAAACCGTTCAGGCCGTAAGCGCCATTAACGTATGCAGCACAAGGCAGCACTCGCTTTTGGTCTTTCAGATAGGCTTCGGCCATCTCGATTGCCGATGTCGCGGGGGCATAAAATGCCGAACCGGTTTTCAGCAAGCCAACAATTTCCGCACCGCCATCACGGGTCCGCTGAACGATCGCGTCCAGTTTGTCCTGTGTAGTCCAGCCCATTTTCACCAAATCAGGCAACGGAATACCGGCAACTGTTGAATAACGTGTCAGAGGCACCATTGTATCGCCATGACCGCCCAGAACGAATGCTGTTACGTCCTTCATCGAGACGTTAAATTCAGTCGCAAGGAAGTGACGGAAGCGTGCCGAATCAAGAACGCCGGCCATGCCGCAGACCATGTGGTGTGGCAAACCTGAGAATTCGCGCAGCGCCCAGACCATCGCATCAAGCGGGTTTGTGATACAGATCACAAAAGCATTTGGCGCATGGGCTGCGATGCCTTCGCCGACGGACTTCATGACTTTAAGGTTGATTCCCAACAGGTCATCACGGCTCATTCCCGGCTTGCGGGCTACACCGGCTGTAACGATACAGACGTCAGCACCAGCGATATCAGCGTAATCATTGGCACCTGACATGGTCGCGTCGAACTTTGCCGATGGACCGGATTCAGCGATATCAAGCGCCTTACCCTGTGGAACCCCCTCGGCGATGTCGAACAAGACGACGTCACCCAGTTCTTTGATTGCTGCGAGATGGGCAAGCGTGCCCCCGATCTGCCCAGCGCCGATAAGCGCGATTTTGGGTCTGGCCATGTGGTATTCTCCGAC
>JAPKCR010000771.1 GCA_026421135.1 Sulfitobacter sp.
GCTGAAAAGCAAAAGGCCCTTGATAGCGCGCTGGCACAGATTGAACGCCAGTTCGGTAAAGGGTCGATCATGAAACTTGGCGCTGAAGGTGCCATTCAGGACATCAGGTCGAGCTCAACAGGCTCCCTTGGTCTTGATATTGCATTGGGGATCGGTGGTCTTCCAATGGGCCGGATCATCGAGGTCTATGGCCCCGAAAGTTCGGGCAAGACTACGTTGACGCTGCATTGCGTTGCCGAGCAGCAGAAGCAGGGCGGTGTTTGCGCATTTGTTGACGCGGAACATGCGCTTGATCCGCAATACGCGAAAAAGCTGGGCGTCGACATCGATGAATTGCTGATCTCGCAGCCTGATACCGGCGAGCAAGCCCTCGAAATCGTTGACACGTTGGTGCGCTCTGGTGCCGTGAACATGGTTGTCGTCGATTCGGTAGCGGCGTTGACGCCGAAATCGGAACTTGAAGGCGACATGGGCGACAGTTCTGTCGGTGTCCAGGCGCGGCTTATGTCGCAAGCGATGCGGAAATTGACGGGGTCAATCTCTCGGTCGAATTGCATGGTGATCTTTATCAACCAAATCCGGATGAAGATCGGCGTGATGTTTGGCTCACCCGAAACGACGTCGGGTGGTAACGCGCTAAAATTCTATTCGTCTGTGCGGCTTGATATCCGCCGGATCGGTGCGCTCAAGGATCGTGACGAGGTTGTGGGTAACGCCACACGCGTAAAGGTCGTCAAGAACAAGGTCGCAGCACCATTCAAGCAGGTCGAATTCGACATTATGTATGGCGAAGGCATCTCCAAAATGGGTGAGCTGTTGGATCTGGGCGTCAAAGCTGGCGTGGTTGATAAATCCGGATCATGGTTCAGCTATGGCGATGAACGTATCGGGCAGGGGCGTGAGAATGCCAAAACCTTCCTGAAAGAGAACGAAGCTATGGCATTGGAAATCGAAGATAAGATCCGAGCTGCGCATGGCCTTGATTTCGGCGGCTCTGAAAAAGACGATATCGATATTCTTGAGGCATAGGCCGCCTAAGACAGAATTTTTGAAAGGGCGTGCCATCCGGCGCGCCCTTTTTCGTTGGGTGGGCCTGTGGACAGTAGGTCGCCGCAAGGCTATTTGAATGCAACGCATTTTTGCCCCTCGAAAGGCCCCGCATATGAAGACGCTTAACGATATCCGATCAACGTTTCTTGGTTACTTTGAAAAAAACGGGCATTCGGTCCAGCCTTCCAGCCCGCTAGTACCGCGCAATGACCCCACATTGATGTTCGCGAATTCGGGCATGGTGCAGTTCAAGAACCTGTTCACTGGCGTCGAAACCCGCGAATATAAACGCGCAACGACGGCGCAGAAATGTGTGCGCGCGGGCGGCAAGCATAACGATCTGGACAATGTCGGCTATACAGCACGCCACCACACATTCTTTGAAATGCTGGGGAATTTCAGCTTTGGCGACTATTTCAAGGCCGAGGCGATCGCGTTCTCATGGGAGTTAATCACCAAGGAATTGGGGATCGACCCGAAGCGGCTCTATGTCACTGTATACCACACCGACGACGAAGCCGCCGAGATATGGAAGAAGGTTGCAGGCTTGCCGGACGATCGTATCATCCGCATCGCAACCGATGACAACTTTTGGATGATGGGCCCGACTGGTCCCTGTGGTCCCTGTTCCGAAATTTTCTATGATCATGGCGATCACATCTGGGGTGGCCCTCCCGGCTCTCCCGAGGAAGACGGCGACCGGTTCGTAGAGATCTGGAACCTTGTTTTCATGCAGTACGAACAGTTCGAGGATGGCACCCGCAAGCCACTTCCGAACCAATCGAT
>JAPKCR010000132.1 GCA_026421135.1 Sulfitobacter sp.
CTCGCGACCTAGGATCGGGCTTTTCTAAAAAGTCCGGCCCGCAGTCTTTTCGGGAAAGCGCCCAACTCTCGGGTTAAGCCGCCAAGCCTTTGGTGCCCAAATCCATGAACTTGGACCGCCGGTCAGCGATCAACGCCTTGCTGTCCATGCCGTCCAGATCATCTAGCATACCCGCAATCGCTTTGCCGACCGATTGAATGGCGCTGGCCGGATCGCGATGCGCCCCGCCGCGCGGTTCTGGAATGATGCGATCATTCACGCCTAGCTGCTTCAAATCCTGCGCTGTCAGGCGCAACGCCTCTGCCGCTTCGCGCATCTTCTCTGAATCTTTCCACAGGATAGACGCGCAGCCTTCGGGGGAAATTACCGAATAGACTGAGTGCTCAAGCATCGCGACCCGATTCGCCGTCGCAAACGCAACTGCCCCGCCGGACCCACCTTCGCCGATAATGACCGATACCAACGGCACCCCGATCTGTAGGCATTTCTCGGTGGCACGAGCGATTGCTTCGGATTGGCCGCGCTCTTCGGCACCCTTGCCCGGATAGGCCCCGGGGGTGTCAACCAGCGTGATTACAGGCAACCCGAATTTTCCAGCCAAGTCCATCAATCGTACAGCCTTGCGATACCCTTCAGGACGCGCCATGCCGAAATTCCGCTCGATCCGTGATTTGGTATCGTTGCCCTTTTCATGTCCGATAACCATGACAGGCACGTCATTGAAACGTGCAAGCCCGCCCAAGACCGCCAAATCATCCGCAAAATTCCTGTCGCCAGCAAGCGGTGTGTAATCAGTAAAGAGCGCCTGAATATAGTCTTTGCAATGCGGACGATCTGGATGCCGCGCCACTTGGCACTTCCGCCAAGGCGTCAGAGTTTTATACAAATCATCCAGTATCTGGTAGGCCTTCTTGTCCAAAGCTTTCGCTTCGGCACTGACATCCATCCCTTCCGACGAACGTGCAAGGGCGCGCAATTCTTCTGCTTTGCCCTCGATCTCGGCGAGCGGTTTTTCAAAATCCAGATACTGTGTCATCACATGCTCCGTGCTAGGTTATTCGCTATATGCCGCTGATTTCCAGCCTTTGCAACGCAGCCTGTTCAGCTCGTCTACCAAAGTACAGGCAACAATGACGCAATAAGCAAGCCCGCCATAGTCCAGTTAAACATCCGTAGCCGCCGTGGTTTCGTCATAAAACGCGACATTTCTTTGCCAAGGACTGTCCAAAGTGCAACCGATGGAAAGGCCATAACGGCAACAACACATGCCGCACCAAACAATGGTCCGAAACCCGCCACCGGAACGTAGATGGTGATGATACTTAGTCCGAATGCCCATGCCTTGGGGTTTACCCATTGAAACCCGGCAGCTTGCAAAAAGCTCATCGGGCGACCCCCGGCGGCTGCGTGCTGTGCCGGATCTGCAGTCGCGATCTTATATGCGAGGAAAAGCAAATAGATCCCGCTGAGTACTTTGAGAACCGTATAGATGACCGGAAAGGCATCAAATACGCGGATCAATCCTACCCCGACGAATAGCAGCATGGCCATAAAGCCAAAGGTAACCCCCATCATATGCGGGACAGTTCGCGCAAAACCGAAATTGGCGCCCGATGCCATCAGCATAAGGTTGTTTGGCCCCGGTGTAAGCGATGTGATCAAACTGAAGAGCGCGAGGGCTGAGAGTACATCAAGTGTCATACACATCTCATGCCTCAACACGCGGCTCGCGCCAAGCCCTTGTTCTCTGGCTCAAGAACAGCCCTGAGGGTGTGGGGGGCTGCCCCCCCACGTCTGTTAGTCCGTTTAGCGCGCCGCAATCATTTCAGACTGACGTACGATAACTTCGGCCTGCTTGATGCTGGCGATGTCGACCAGACGACCTTTATACACAGTAGCGCCCTCACCATTGGCCTTCGCAGTTTCCATGGCCGCCAGAATTTCGCGGGCCTCGGCCACAGCTTCTTCGGATGGCGTGAAGACCTCGTTCGAGATGGCAATCTGTTTGGGGTGGATCGCCCATTTTCCGACCATGCCCAATGTGGCTGACCTGCGGGCTTGCGCGCGGCATCCCTCATCATCGGAAAAGTCGCCGAACGGGCCATCAACTGGCAAGATACCGTGGGTGCGGCAGGCGGCTACAATGGCGGTTTGCGCCCAATGCCACGGGTCGGACCAGTGCTTTACCCCATCGTGAAGCATATAGTAATTTTCCTGCGTACCGCCGATGCCGGTGGTTTGCATGCCCATCGAAGCGGCAAAGTCAGCTGCACCAAGGCTCATCGCTTCCAACCGAGGGCTCGACGCCGCGATCTCTTCGACATGCGAGATGCCCGCTGCCGATTCGATTATAACCTCGAACGCGATCCGCTTGGACCGCCCCTTGGCAGCCTCAATCGCGGTCACCAGCGCATCAACAGCATACACATCCGCAGCACAGCCGACCTTCGGAATCATGATCTGGTCCAGACGTTCGCCTGCCTGTTCCAACAGATCAACGACGTCGCGGTACCAATAAGGTGTGTCCAGCCCGTTGATGCGCACGGACAATGTCTTGTCGCCCCAATCCACATCGTTAATTGCGTTGATGATGTTGGCACGGGCTATGTCTTTGTCGGACGGCGCGACGCTATCTTCCAGATCAAGGTTGATTACATCTGCGGCCGAGGCGGCCATTTTCTCGAACAGGGCAGGGCGGGAACCTGGTCCAAACAGCTGGCAGCGGTTGGGGCGTGCGGGGGGCGTCGGCTGGATGCGAAAGCTCATGGGCTGGGTTCCTCGGGTAATAATGTTACAAGTGGGTCGCTTGAGTTGGTATTAAATTACACAGCGGGTCGCAAGCCAGATTTCGCAGGTGCAGCATTTGTCCTTGTGGCGGGCGCAAAAATATTCGAGAAAACTGCCAATGTGCGCATCAATATTTTGCACTTCCTGAAAATTGCGGCGGAATTGCAACCTCCTTGTGCGTATAAACAGCGAAAATGACGCAAATCCAATTTGCCGGAGCATGTAGTGATGATTGAAACACCTTATCTTCTTTTTCTGGGCGATGCGCCCGACCAGCTTGCTGTAAAAGTCGCGCAAGGCATCAAGGATTGGCGTCCGGACAATGCCGTGGCCCAATTCCGGATGGACGGTTGCAAGGCTGATCTGGGTCTGACGGATATGACCTTGGCACAGGCCAAAGAAGCGGGTGCCAAGACCTTGGTGATTGGTGTTGCCAACCGGGGCGGGATTATCAGCGCCGCCTGGAAATCGGTTCTGCTAGAAGCGCTCGAACTGGGTTTTGATCTGGCATCGGGTTTGCACAACCTTTTGCGCGACGAGGCTGATCTGGCCAGTGCAGCAGCCAAGACCGGTGGCAGCCTACATGATGTGCGAATTCCGTCTGTAAAGTACCCTATCGCAACAGGCATCAAGCGCAGCGGCAAGCGGGTGTTGGCGGTTGGCACGGATTGTTCCGTAGGTAAAATGTATACTGCCTTGGCGCTGGATGCAGCGATGCAGGAAAAGGGCATGAAAAGCACCTTTCGCGCCACTGGGCAGACCGGCATCTTAATCACTGGCGAAGGCGTCCCTTTGGATGCTGTCGTTGCTGATTTTATGGCCGGTTCGATTGAATACCTGACGCCGGATAATGACGATGACCACTGGGACGTGATCGAGGGGCAGGGCAGCCTGTTCCACGTGTCCTATTCCGGCGTGTCCCTGGCGTTGATCCATGGTGGCCAGCCAGATGCGCTGATTCTGTGCCATGAGCCAACCCGTAAAACCATGCGCGGCTTGCCGGATTATACATTGCCCAGCTTGGAAGAGGTCCGCGATACGGCGCTGACGCTGGCAAAGGTCGCAAACCGGGCTTGCAAGGTTATCGGAATTTCGATCAACACTCAGCATATGTCCGAAGCCGAGGCAGAAGCCTATCTGTCAGAGGTCGAGGCCCGCCTTGGCTTGCCAGCCGTTGATCCGTTCCGCCAAGGGGCTGCAAAATTAGCAGACGCATTGGCAACCCTCTGACCGGCCCTTCGGGGAGAGATTATTTGGCAATATGAAGGAGCGGGTATGCGTATAGAAGTAAGCCGCGATGTGTTTCGGCTGGCCCAAGTGTTTACCATTTCGCGTGGTTCGCGGACCGAAGCGAAGGTGCTGACGGTGCGGATTTCCGAAGGCGGCGTGACGGGATGGGGCGAATGTGTGCCCTATGCCCGCTATGATGAGACGCTTGAAAGCGTGACTGCCGAGATTGAGGGTCTGCCTGACTCTTTCACCCGCGCGGACCTGTATGACCTGTTGCCGGCGGGTGCCGCGCGCAACGCAGTCGATTGTGCATTATGGGACCTTGAGGCCAAGCAAGCTGGTAAGCGGGTTTGGGAGCTGGCAGGGCTGGCAAAGCCGGGGCCTGAGATTACGGCCTATACGCTTTCGCTGGATACGCCGGAAAAGATGCAGGCGCAGGCTGCTTTGCATGCGCATCGACCCTTGCTGAAGATCAAGCTGGGTACCGCCGACGACATGCCGCGGCTTGAGGCCGTAAGGGCTGGAGCTCCCGATGCGCAGATTATTATTGATGCAAACGAGGGATGGTCGGCCAAGGTCTATGCTGATCTTGCCCCCCATCTGGTGCGGTTGGGCGTATCACTTGTAGAGCAACCTTTGCCCGCCGGTGAAGATGACGCGCTGATCGGGATGGACCGTCCTGTACCTGTCTGCGCAGACGAAAGCTGTCACGATCGGACAAGTTTGCCCAAGTTGAAGGGCAAATATGATGTGGTAAACATCAAGCTGGACAAAACCGGTGGTCTGACCGAGGCGCTTGCCTTGCGCGATGCGGCACTTGCCGAGGGCTATGACGTCATGGTGGGCTGCATGGTCGGATCGTCCCTTGCAATGGCCCCGGCCACCTTGGTTGCGCAAGGTGCAAAGGTTGTTGATCTTGACGGCCCGCTTCTTCTGGCCGAAGACCGTGAGAACGCTTTGACATTTGACGCAGCCGGGGTGCATCCACCATCGGCCAAGCTTTGGGGATAATAGATGCGGACTGTTTACGTGAATGGCGACTACCTGCCCGAGAATGAAGCCAAGATTTCTATCTTTGATCGCGGGTTCCTGATGGCGGACGGAGTGTACGAAGTGACCTCGGTTCTGGATGGCAAATTGATTGATTTCGAAGGCCACGCCATCCGATTAAGCCGTTCGCTGAACGAATTGAGCATGCGCAACCCGATCTCGAAAGACGACCTGCTTGAGATTCACCGCGAACTGGTGCGCCTGAACGAGATCGACGAGGGGCTGATCTATTTGCAGGTCACGCGCGGGTCTGACGGCGACCGCGACTTTGCCTTTCCGGATCCTGAAACGACTGAGCCTACGATTGTTCTGTTCACACAGTCCAAGCCCGGCATGGCCGACAGCCCTGCCGCTAAAAAAGGTGCCAAGATCATCAGCATCGAAGACATCCGTTGGGGGCGTCGCGACATCAAGACGGTACAATTGTTATACCCGTCGATGGGCAAGATGATGGCCAAGAAAGCCGGTTGCGATGATGCGTGGATGGTTGAAGACGGGTTCGTGACCGAAGGCACCAGCAACAACGCTTACATCGTCAAAGGCAACAAGATCATCACCCGCGCGCTGAGCAACGACATCTTGCACGGCATCACCCGCGCCGCCGTTCTGCGCTTTGCTAAAGAGGCGCAGATGGAAGTCGAAGAACGCAACTTTACCATCGATGAGGCGAAGGCCGCAGATGAGGCGTTTACTACCTCTGCCAGCGCATTTGTGATGCCCGTGGTCGAGATTGACGGTGTTGCGCTGGGCGACGGCACGCCCGGGCGGATCGCGCCGCGCCTGCGCGAGATCTATTTGGACGAAATGCGCAAGGCGGCGGTTTAGGCAGGGGGGCAACGTCCGCTATGCGGACAAAGTTACCGTCTATCCGATTTAATCGAATGTCGGCTTTTTAGATGCTCCGGCAAAAGCGGTGGTATTTCTTGGAGGGCGTTTATCAGAGCATAGAAGCTCAGGATTTCGTCATAGAAATGATTTAATCCAGCACTATGGGATTACTTTCAGGATTTTACCGAGGATGACAGGATGCGTTACAAACCACCCATTACGCTGCGCGTTGTTTTTTACGGGTTTAAGGCCGTCAGCGTGTCGTTTTTGTTGATGATAACTGCGTGGGTTACCCTTGTGCCAGCCAGTGCCGTTGAAAGACGCGCTCTTGGTGCACAAATTGGGGCTGAGCGGCCCGAGGGTCTGGTGCCGATGCGCATGGCCCGCGCTATGGTGCATTTCGCGCCGGAACGGGCAGCTCGTATCCTAAGCCGCACCAGCAACGGCGACGTATCGGTCGAAGTAGCGGGGCAGATACTGCGATCCTTGGCCGATGGCACGCTCGCTTCGCAAGCGCAACTAACCGCACCGGAAAGCCAATCATCCACATCGCCCCGGCAAGTTGGCGATGCCAAGTTCATTCGAGTTGATTGAGGTTCATTGTTGTCATTAGCTGTGGTCGGCAGGCGTGATGGCTGTGAAACCAGACACTTACCCAGAG
>JAPKCR010000772.1 GCA_026421135.1 Sulfitobacter sp.
TCGCGATGGAAGACGGTCTGCGCTTTGCGATCCGCGAAGGCGGCCGCACCGTTGGCGCGGGCGTTGTGTCCAAAATCATCGCATAAACCGTCGCGGCCCTCGGGCCGTAACGCTTTATTGATTGGCAAAGGCCGCTCTGGAAACAGAGCGGCCTTTGTGTTGCGGTGCTTTGCAATGGCCCACTACATTGCGTTCTCTAACTTTCCTCAGATCGCCACTGTTCAAGCGTGCCAAATGGGCTAAGCTAGCTTTATGACACGTTATGCCTCCATCAGTGCACGATTGCTGGCCCTGTTTCTGCTGATAATGCCAGCGGCTGCAGCAGCTGGGGATATAGATCGCTTTGCTGGGACGTTTTCCGGCGACGCCGAATTTATATATGAAGGTGAAGTTAAACGTCGGGACATGAGCACAACAATTGTCCCAACTAAGACCGGGTTCAGGTTAAGTTGGACATCTGTCAGCCACAAAGACGATGGCCGAGCGAAATCAAAGAGTTACGATATCTTCTTTGAGCCAAGTGATCGCGCAAATATCTATGCCTCGGCAATGAAAATAAATGTCTTCGGCAAAGGCATCCCGCTTGATCCCCTCAAGGGTGAACCATTCGTTTGGGCGCGATTGATGAATGACACCCTGTCAGTGTTTTCGCTCATGATTGACCAGACTGGCGAGTACGAGATGCAGGAATTCCATCGTACCTTGGTCGATGAAGGGTTGCAGTTGGACTTTGTCCGGATTCGCGACGGGGTGCCACTTAAGGAAATCAGAACCCTTTTGCGTCGCAGCGATTAACCTGCGCCCTTCTTTTGATAATTACCCCTTAGTGGACATTGCCATATGTCGCCTGTTTCACCTTCTGATGTATCGACCCAGCGGCAGTATTTGCAGGTTTCGCTAGAAGAAGCTCAAGCGACCGTGCGGGCCTACGATACTAAGGCGCAGATTGTCGGGATCGGCTATACATTTGCGCTAAACATTGTTGCGAATGTGATCGGTGGTTTGCCCGGTTCGGGGGGCGAGGGGCCAATATTCGTGCTGTTGTTCTGGGCAGTTGTTATGGCACCCTTGTTCCTCTTTGGTTATGTCCTTTATCCGTCCAGACGGTCGGCACCATTAGTGAATGATGATACCGAAGCCGGGTTGGAGCGGACACTTTATGTGCAAACCTCCCGCTACAAGACTGTAACTGACCTACAAGCCGCGGTAGCCCGGGCTGACTGGCAGGCGGAACTGGCCTATGAAGTGCTAAAGGTTTCCAAGCTGCGTGAGCAAAAACGGCTTAGGTTCATCACAGCGCTTTATGCTACGATGCTTTCCTTTGGCGCGCTTGCATTGAAGCAGTTTTCGGGTGTAATTTAGCTGCTGACTGCAGAAAGCCGTGGCAACTTTCCGCAGTCATGCGTGGATTGCAACGCTGATGCGTCAATTGCCCCTTGCCTCAGGATGCGACTCGACCTATAGAGCGCAAGTCTCAGCGGGGTGCGTTTTTACGCGCCCCGTTTGATTTACGACAAAACGCAATGAAGGGCCGTGATGAGGCGTCTCTTCCTCTTCGTTTAAGACCTCCCAATGAGGGATGATGACATATGGCACAAAGCCAAAACATCCGCATCCGTTTGAAGGCGTTTGATTACCGCGTGTTGGATGCGTCCACACAGGAAATCGTAAACACCGCCAAGCGTACCGGTGCATCTGTTCGCGGCCCGATCCCGCTGCCGAACAAGATCGAGAAATTCACTGTTTTGCGTGGTCCCCACGTTGACAAAAAATCCCGTGACCAGTTTGAAATCCGCACGCACAAGCGTTTGCTGGATATCGTTGACCCGACACCA
>JAPKCR010000133.1 GCA_026421135.1 Sulfitobacter sp.
ATCTGATGGGTCTAATCATCAAACACCTGTCCCCACACTATGGTGCTGCAGAATTGTCCGCCTACCGGAATATTGTTGGCTTGATCCCTGCAGGCATTGCGCTTTGGGTGTCGCCTGATTGGCACCAAAAAGGGCGTATTTTAAGAGTACGTCAGTGGCGTTTCGCCCTTATGCGGGGTTTTATCCTGACATTTGCGCAGTATTTCTTTTATCTGTCGCTTGGACTGCTCAGTTTTGCGACAGCGTCGACGATCACCTATGCCAATGCGCCAATCATGGTCGCGCTCGCCGTGATCCTACTTGGTGAAAAGGTTGGCGCATTAAGGTGGGGTGCTGTGCTTTTGGGTTTTGTCGGGGTGATTTTGGTCGTTGGGCCGGGCCGCGATAGCTTCCAACCCGCTGCGCTTTTCCCGCTCGCGGCGGCTGCTTGTTATGCTTTGGTGGCCGTTACGACCCGCATGATGGACGATGACGTCCCTAGCGCACTGATCAACCTTTATTCTTCTGGCATTGCCGCAGTCGGATCGTTGGCGCTTGCATTTGTAACCGGCGGCTTTAACCCATTGGGGTCTGGCAGCGATCTGCTTTGGATTGTTGGGATGGGCGGGTTTGGCGGAACGGCCGTTCTGTTCCTGATCATGTCATACCGAATGACAGAACAAAGCAACTTGGCCCCGTTCAGCTATTTCGGCATTCCACTGGCCTTTGTTCTTGGTTGGGTCTTTTATGGCGAAGCACCGTGGTCCGATTTGTTTCCTGGTGCGCTTTTCATCATTGTCGGCGGGCTGTTGATTGTTTGGCGTGAAGGTAAGAGCCGCGCGGCACAAGCAAAGGTCATCGTCTAAACGATGACCTTTTGTGCATTTTGCTCGCCTACATGGAAGACACGCTTATAGCGGTCGATCTCGCTTGGCGGACCCATCGCTTTGTTCGGATTATCCGACAGTTTGACCGTTGGGCGTCCATTCGCGGATACGGCTTTGCACACCAAACTAAAGGGGGCGAGCGCGTCATCGGGTGTCAGTCCTCGAAAATCATTGGTCAATAAGGTGCCCCAGCCGAATGAGATTTTCGCTTTGTCAGAAAACTCACGGTGTAGCTCTTTTATTTTCGCAACATCCAGACCATCACTAAAGATAATTCTTTTGCTGGTTGGGTCTTCGCTCCGTGATTTCCACCAGTCAATTGCCGTTTGGGCGGCAGTTGCAGGATCGCCGCTGTCAACACGGATGCCCGTCCAACCGGCCAGCCAATCAGGCGCATTGTCCAAGAAACCTTTGGTTCCATATGTGTCTGGCAGAATGATGCGCAGATTGCCCTCGTGCTCTTCGTGCCAATCACGCAAAACATCATAGGGAGCCTGCGCGAGCGCGGCATCATCCTCGGCCAGAGCAGCGTAGACCATTGGTAGCTCATGAGCGTTTGTGCCGATCGCCTCAACCTCGCGATCCATGGCGATCTTGCAGTTCGATGTCCCGGTAAAGGCGCTGCCCAGCCCTTCTTGCATTGCCTGAACACACCAGTCTTGCCACAAGAACGAATGGCGCCGCCGCGTGCCGAAATCGGCAATTGATAAGTCAGGTATTGTGCGGAGTTCTTCGATCTTTTCCCAAACGCGGGTCATGCCGCGGGCGTACAAAATCTGAAGCTCGAACTTGCCCATCCGGTCCAGCACCGCGCGGCCGCGCAGCTCCATCAGAACTGCAAGGGCAGGAATTTCCCAAAGCATAACTTCGTGCCACGTACCCTCGAACGTCAATTCGTATTGATCGCCTTTCCGCTCAAGATGATAGGGCGGCAAGCGCAGCCCTTCAAACCACTCCATAAAGTCGGGCCGGAACATTTGGCGTTTGCCGTAAAACGTATTGCCGCGCAGCCAAGTACTTTCACCCCTGCTTAGCGAAAGGGAGCGGATATGATCCAATTGCTCGCGCAGCTCGCCTTCGTCGATCAGATCAGCAAGGGGAATATGCTTTGACCGGTTGATCAGGCTAAAGGTGACTTGGGTTTCAGGTTTATTGCGAAATACCGATTGGCACATCAGCAATTTATAGAAATCCGTATCAATTAGTGACCGAACGATCGGGTCGATCTTCCACTTGTGGTTCCAGACGCGGCTGGCGATATCGACCATGATCCTAGGCTCCATTAGGCGGTGTGTTTGTGACGCATCCCGTCTGACGGGGCAAGGGAATTGCCGCTGACTTAGGTATAAACCTATGTTATCGCAGGCAGCATCCCCCTAAAAAGGTCTGCACCATGTTCGAATGGCCCAATCTTCTAAGAGAACTGATTACGCTTTTTGTTGTGATCGATCCCATCGGCAGCCTGCCAGTGTTCTTATACGCAACGGCAAATGTCCCCAAAAACTTGCACCGCAGTTTTGCGCTGCGTGCTGTACTGGTCGCTGGGATTGTTTTGCTGGCTTTCTTAGTTGGCGGGCAGTTTTTATTAGAATCACTCGGATTGCGGCTTGGATCATTCCAAGTGGCAGGCGGAATCGTTCTTTTTCTATTTGCACTCAGCATGATCTTTGGTGAACCAAAACCAACGCAAGAGATCGAAGCTGCCGAAAGGGATCATCTTGCAGGTGCCGTTTTCCCGCTTGCAATGCCGTCGATTGCGTCTCCGGGTGCTATGCTGGCAATTGTAATTCTGACGGATAACCACAGCAACCCCGTGTCAGACCAATTGATAACTGCAGCACTTTTGATTCTGATACTGGCAGCTACTTTGGTTCTTTTGCTAATGGCAGGAAAAATAGGCCGCTTGATGGGAACAACCGGGGCCAGCGTCATCAGCCGCGTGATGGGGATTATCCTAGCGACAGTTGCGGTTGACGCCACTCTGGGTGGCCTCGACGCGCTTGGTATTCTAGACTTGGCACCTGCGGCGGAACTTACGTTTGGGTCAGGATAACGCCCGCCGCGGCCATGGCCTCAATCGCGGATTCTAAGGAGTTGTTCAGATCAATTGCGCGGCAAAGATCTTGCCTGACTTCAACCTTGAACCCTAAATTAGCTGCATCAACTGCCGAAAAATTAACGCAGAAATCAAGGGCGAGCCCGACCAAAACCAATTCGGTGATCCCACGGGTCCGCAAATATCCATCTAGGCCGGTCGGGGTGGTGTGGTCGTTCTCGTAGAATGCTGAATAGCTGTCAATTTTAGGATTATACCCCTTTCGGATGATTAAATCGGCAGCGGTGTCGTTCAGATCAGCATGAAAAGCGGCCCCTTTTGTAC
Organism: Sulfitobacter sp.; assembly: GCA_026421135.1. GTDB lineage: Bacteria > Pseudomonadota > Alphaproteobacteria > Rhodobacterales > Rhodobacteraceae > Sulfitobacter. The sequence goes on from JAPKCR010000133.1 coordinate 3,247, forward strand.
CCTGAACGCAATGATCTGGCCAAAGAACCTGAGGGCCATAGGACATTTCAACCAGTTCATATGGCCCCTTCCCCGCATGCGAAGACGCAAAGGAAGAATGCCCCAAGGGGTGCCAATCTTGGGTTAGAACAACCCCGTCCACATTGGCCATTAGGTCATTGATCTGTTCAATAATTTTATCACCTTGGGCAACTTCCAACGCCCCGCCCGGGCAAAAGTCGATTTGGACGTCGATCACGATCAATGCTTTGGTCATAGCGCTGTCTCCTTGTTATCGATCGCGATACCATATCTTTGTGATCAGGTCAGTGTCGAAAGCACCCTCTTGCCTGAGACGCGTGGGGGGCGTATCTGATCGCCCATGTATATCATTGCCGCTCTTTATCACTTTACCCGTTTCAGCGATCCTGACGGCTTGCGCGCGCCGCTTAAGGCGCTGTGTGACGTGCAGGACGTCAAAGGGACCTTGTTGGTTGCAGGCGAAGGCATCAATGGCACGATAGCTGGCCCGCGCGCCGGTGTTGATGCTGTCATTGCCCATATCAAAAAACTGCCTGGTTGCAGCACCTTAGAATGGAAGGAAAGTACCGCAAAAACTCGACCTTTCGGGAAAATGAAGGTCCGGCTTAAGCGTGAAATTGTCACGATGGGGCAACCTGACGTCGATCCGCTTGCACGTGTTGGCCATTATGTCGAAGCGTCGGACTGGAACGACTTGATCAACCGCGACGACGTGGCCGTGATCGATACGCGGAATGACTATGAGGTGTCGATCGGGACGTTTGATGGTGCCATTGATCCCCAGACCAAAAGTTTTGGCGAGTTTCCCGCCTGGTGGCAGGAAAACAAGCATCGGTTCCACAACAAAAAGATCGCAATGTTTTGCACAGGCGGTATTCGGTGCGAGAAATCAACGAATTACCTTGTCGGGCAGGGTATTGAAGACGTGTTTCACCTAAAGGGTGGAATCCTGAAATATCTCGAAGAAGTACCCCAAGAAGATAGCAACTGGCAGGGTGAATGCTTCGTCTTTGATAACCGTGTAAGCGTCGGTCATGGTTTAAAAGAAGGTCCGCATATGCTGTGCCACGGGTGTCGCAGGCCGATATTGCCGCAGGACACAACGCGCGAGGGATATGAGGCCGGCGTGAGCTGCCACCAGTGCGTTAGCGAAACAACTGATGCAGACAAGGCCCGATTTCGCGAACGACAGCATCAGATTATGCTGGCACGCGACCGCGGTGAAGACCACCTGAGCTAGTTGGAACGGCGGCACAAATACCGAAAATTAAAGATGTTAAGCCGGCTGTAACACCTCCACCGTTAAACCCGTATTTGGGTGAATAGAGGTGGTGAGAATGGCGGCGCAGGCAAATGCGGCACCAGTCATCATTAAACGTAAAAAAGTTATCAAAGGCGGCGGGCATCATGGTGGTGCCTGGAAAGTCGCTTATGCGGATTTTGTAACCGCTATGATGGCCTTTTTTATGTTGATGTGGCTGCTGAACGCGACAACAGAACAACAACGCAAGGGGATTTCCGACTATTTCTCCCCGACAATCCCGATCGTGCGGGTTTCCGGTGGTGGGGACGGTGCGTTCTCCGGCGAAAGCATTTTCTCAGAGATGACATTGCCCAAGAACGGTACGGGTGCGACCATGCCCAATCAGCCAGCCGATGGCCAGGAAGGCGCGGGCGCTGGAAACGGCAGTGATGGGCCAGACGCTGAAGGTCAAAATGAGCTATTTAAAGTGGTGGATTCAACACTGATGGGCCGTGGTGGTGAATCCATGGTGATGGACGAACTGAAGCGCCACGTAATAACAAAAGTGACGGACGAAGGGATGGTAATCGAGCTTTTTGATGACGATGAAATGGCTCTTTTTACGCCCGGCACGGATGAGGCTTCGCCGCTTCTTGAGAAGCTGCTGTATGTCATCGCCGACGCGGCAAAAATAGTTGAAAGTGACATCGCGGTGGCCGGATACGTCCGTTCCAATCCGATTGTCGCGATTAAGAACCCCGTCTGGGATCTGTCGTCCCAACGCGCAACCCAAGGTCGACTGCTGCTCGAGAAGTATTTGGGGAACCCGGAAAGAGTAAAAAAAGTAACGGGTTACGCTGATAGAAAACCAGCGGTTACAAACAGCATGGATATTCGCAACAATCGGTTGCAGGTTATTTTGCTGCGGGAGTAAGGGATACCAACTATCACGCATTTTATCTGTTAGTCCGGCGTTAAGCCTGAAGCGCCTATGTGTTGAACCAACATCGGTTGGAACAACAAAAAGGCTAGCGCATGACAATTTCATCTTCGCTCAACGCAGGGGTTGCAGGATTGCAAGCCAACGCAACACGCTTGGCAGCCGTGTCGGACAATATCGCGAATTCGTCCACGTATGGCTATAAGCGGGTTGTTACAGATTTCAATTCCTTGGTGCTCAGCGACGGAATCAGCGGGTATACTGCGGGTGGCGTCCGCGCGACCTCCCAACGATTGATCGGCGAAAGCGGGGCTGTAATCAGCACCTCAAATTCAACCGACCTCGCTGTGCGCGGGCGCGGTTTTCTGCCCGTTACAACAAAAAGTGCGTTTCAAGCTGACGAAACAAGCAGTGAAATGATGCTGTCAACTACGGGTTCATTTCGACTGGACGCAGATGGATTGCTGACGACTGAGACAGGTCTGTTGTTGCTTGGTTGGCCCGCCAACCAGGATGGTACCATCGCGAATTTCCCCCGCGACACCAATGACGGTCTGCGCCCGATCCAGTTTGCCTTAAACCTAAGCGGTGATCCCACTACTAAAGTCGATATGAGTCTAAACTTGCCAGCAACCTCGACGACCGCGGGCAGCTCAGGGGAGTCTCAGGTTCTATCAATCGAGTATTTCGACAACCTTGGCACGTCTAAAAGCATCACAATGGAGTTCACGCCGACCGTTCCCGCGACGGGCACATCAAATGAATGGACAGCTTTGCTGACAGACTCAGCCCAAGACAATGCAGTCGTCGGCGAATACATAATAACCTTTGACGATAGTCGCACGGCGGGCGGAACAATTGATTCGGTTACCACTCTGTCAGGTGGTGGTTATGATCCAGTTTCAGGCGAAATGATTATCAACGCCGCCAGTGGCCCGATCGAATTCAATATCGGGGCCCTTAATAGTTCCTTTGGGCTTTCTCAATTGTCAGACAGCTTCGCCCCTATTGCGCTTAGCAAAGACGGATCACCAATTGGCAATATGGCATCGGTCGAAGTCGACGCGAATGGATACGTGAATGTTCTGTATGAC
>JAPKCR010000134.1 GCA_026421135.1 Sulfitobacter sp.
CGCATTTCCAATGACCGCCACTACTATGTCTCGGGCGGGGCTCAGCAGTTATGGGATATCAGGACGCGCCGGTTTCTTGGCCCTGATGACGGTTTTGCTACCGTGTCCTTATGGGGCATGGGTATCGCCAGTCGTGATCTAACGGGCGACGGTCGAGACGAGCTGATGTTAACATCCATGGGGGATCAACTGATGCAGATTGCCCAGCCAGACGGAACCTATAAGAATGCACCCTATGACATAGGGACCTTCGCGCATAACCCTTACATCAAGGGCGACGGGCGGCCATCGACCGGCTGGCATGCAGCCTTTGGCGACGTGAACAATGATGCCTTGCCGGACTTGTTTATTGCAAAGGGGAACGTGGATCAGATGCCCGGTATGGCGATGCGCGACCCGAATAACCTTTTGGTTCAGGGCGCAGATGGTCGGTTTACCGAAGCAGGCGGTAAGGCGGGTCTTGCCGATGTTGCACGGTCCCGCGGAGCGGCCTTAGCTGATTTTGATGGCGACGGCCTGTTGGATTTGGTGGTGGTTAACCGGCGTGCGCCGATGCGTCTGTACCAAAATATCACAACGGGCGCGGGCAGTGCCGTCACTGTTCGGCTGCATGGTGCATATGGAAATCGATATGCCATAGGTGCGCGGGTCATGATTAGCGCGGGCGGCACAAATCAAAGCCAGCAGGTAACCATCGGCGGGGGCCATGCAGGTGCTACTGCACTGCCGCTGCATTTCGGAATTGGGCCGGAGGATCAGGCAAAGGTTACTGTGCGCTGGCCTGATGGATCGCAAAGCGACTCATTCAGTATTATGGCTGGCGAAACCCTGACCATCAATCAAGCGGACTAGTTCGGAGCGCCACCGACGGCCAAACCACTTGGCACACTGTCTGGAATACCAAGCCGCCCGATAAGTGCGGCATCATCATCTAAGGTCTGCAGAAACGACACTAATGCAGCGATATCAGCCGAGTCCAAGCCTTTCGGGGCACGGATCAACGCGGCCTCAATGATGCGTTCGCGTGCCGTTGGATCATCCATCTCTATCCAATCATCGGCTGCAAGCGGCGGCAATCGCACTGCGCGCCGCCCAGCAGCGTTTGTGGCGAAACGATCAGCCGCTGCTACGGGATCAAGATGATCGCGGAGGAACTGTTCCATCCTGCTGTGGGCACCGGCATGGCCCCATGGCCCTGTTTGCATTACATTGCGCAACGACGGGGTGCGAAACGCAAAAGCATCACCTGGGTCGCCGGTCACACCTTGGCGTCCCAAGTCACGGGAATGGTTTTCAAAAACAGCGGCCTTGCCGGGACCAAGTTGGGGTGCGCCCATCGCGTAAAATTTGTGATCAGTTTGAAATGGCCCTGCATGGCAGGTGCTGCACCCGGCCTCCCCATAAAAAAGTGCCATCCCTTTGGCAGAATTAAAAGGATAGCCCGCGTCGGGGTTTCGTAAATAGGCATCGAATACCGAACTATCCGATCGCCATTCATGGGCAATAAATACCGCAATCGCGTTAGAAATATCGGTAAAGGCAATTTGGTCAGGCCTGTCGATATGATCATAAACGTCTTGGAACCGCAGCGCATAGTCGGGTAGGGCGGCAACCCTCCGCGCAAGTATATCCCATGCGCCGCCTGACCCTGTGATTAGTCCCTGACGCACTGCTTTTGATACATCGTTCTCAAGTCCTTGGCCGGCCATTTCATCAGGGCTGAGAACTGGGAACATCGTTTGCGCTGACAAAAGAGAAGCAAAGCCGTCGAGCATGTCATCCTCTAGCGGAGTTCGAAATCCCGATTTCATAGCATCATCGACCTCGATCCGGCCGTCATGAAAAAGAACGGTGAATTCGGATGCGCCTAGATTGAAGAGCGCAGGTGAATTACGCGGAATTCTGTGCAGCGGCATATTCTCAGGATCGCCGCGCCGCTCAAGCCCTAGACCAACGCCGCCTTCACCAAGGCCCAGCGACACCCCATCACTGGTGGCAAAGTCGGGATGATGACAAGTCGCGCAGGCTATGTTTTTGTTGCCCGATAGGATCGGATCATAAAACAACAATTGCCCCAACACGGCTTCGACTATGTTCACTGGCTCAAAGGCCGATTCAGCGACCGGTTTCGGCAAGGGATCAGCCAAGGCCGAAACCGCGCAAAATGCAAGCAGGACTGGGGATAAGCGACGTAAAACCATGAACGCAACATCGCGCAATTCGTTCAATTCAACAAGGCTGGTAATCCCAATTTTGCAACGCTTTTGCAACTCGGTCCAAGCCGTCTTTTAGATTGACAGAAGCGCCGCCGCCCACACCTAGCCTGATGTGGTTTGGCTGATCATATGCACTGCCTGGCAGCAGAAACGTGCGATACGGGTCAGCCAAAAGAGTGCGCGCAAATTCATCGCTGTCAATTCCATCGGGCAATCGGGCCAGTCCGATCAGCCCTGCACGCGGCGATACCCAAGATAGCTGGTTTTGCGCATCCACCCATGCGTTCATCTGCGCAAGATTAGAGCGACCTTCACCTCGGGCCTTGTCCATCGCGGCACGATAACGGTCCGGCCGCAGGGCTATTTCAGCGATGACTTCGCCCATGATGTTCATGATTTCGGATGAATTCTCGCGCAAAATTATCGCGTCCATCAGCAACTGTGGATCCGGGCAAATCAGCCAGCCGGTGCGCAACCCCTGAAGGCCCAACGCCTTTGAGACAGAGCCGGTTGTGATCCCGCGTTGATACATGCCGGCGACAGACGGCGCGCGCGGACCGTCCCATTCAAGACCGGCGTAAACCTCGTCTATCAGCAGCCATGCGCCAACCGGATCAGCAATACGCACCAGCTGTCCAATTTCGTCAGACGAAAGCAAATCTCCTGTCGGATTGTTTGGATTGGTCAAGAAAATCATCTTGGTCTGGCTGGTTACCGCGTTTGCAATCTGATCGATCGGCAGGTGCCAATTGTCAGCTTCGTGCCGCTGGATGCGCGTGATCTTGGCCCCAATAGCTTTGGCCAGTACATCAGCCTGCGGCCATCCCGGCGTTTCTAGTATTATTTCGTCACCGGGTTCGAGTGTCTGCATAATCGCAAGGTAGTTCGCCTCGGCCGCGCCAGCGGTGATTAATACGTCAGCCGTTGTGCAAGTGCCGAATAGGCCAGCTTGGGCCAGTACATGTTCGCGCAGTTCAGGCAGCCCGCGAAAGTCGCGGTTGTTCCAATCAAGGGACTGTTCAGGATCCAAATCCGGCAGATAATCCCCCAATTTGGGCGAGCCTGATAGCGAGAAGCCGACAATCGCTTCGGGCGCAGAGTTGGTGGTTTCAAGAAGATATTGAAACAGAGTGTGTATCTTGACTTTCATAGCGTGCCCCAGGCTAACATGCCCGCAACAAGGGGCAGACTACATGAATATGCAAGTTTCTTTAAAAGGCAAACCCACCCGTCTGGCGGTGTTAGATTATGGGCTTTTTCGTGTGCATTCGGGGCCCCGTGATGTTGGGATCTGCGGATATGTTATCCAGACCGATGCAGGCGAAACCGTCTTGATCGACACAGGTTTCCCGCAGAAATATGCTGACAATCCAGATGCGGCAACGGCCGAAGACGACCTTGGCGGGTTTGGAAAGGTTCTGTCAGTGACCGCTGACAACATGCCGGGGCCGCAGTTGGCCAAGCTGGGTCTGACCAAGCAAGACGTTACGCTGATGATCCAAAGTCATACGCATATCGATCATGTAGGTGATATGGGTGGTTATCCCGACGCGCCAATTCTGATCGCCGCGTCTGAACGCGGCCTTCCAAGGCCGCTATACTGGTCGGGCAAGCAGGCAATGGAGTGGCCAGATGCCAACTATGCACTGGTCACGCAGGATTTCGCGTTGGGCGACGGATTTGATATCTTGCTGTGCCCAGGCCATGCGCCGGGCCAACTTGCCTTTATGGTGCGCCTCCCACAGACGGGTTGGGTGCTGTTGACGTCGGATGCAATCAGCCGAGCGTCCGAGATTGACGAGAAATTCGCAGGATCATGGGACGTTGATTTAGCCATCCACCATGGTAACCGATTGATGCAACTGGCGGTCGAGCGGGACGCTTTTGTTATCTTTGGCCACAGCCCCGAAGACTGGCCCACGCTGAAAAAGGCTCCGCATTGGTTTTCGTGACCCTGTGCATTGGACATAAAAAATACCTTTTGCGAAGGGAAAATTCTGACTAGGGTTCGCTTCAAGGCCGTAATCATCGGTCAAATACAACAGTGGGAGACAGAAAATGGGTAAAAGAGACGAATGGATCGCGAAATATGCGGATGATCTGAAAAACAAGTGCGGCATGACGCCTGACATGCCTTTGCTGACCAAAGTTACGATCGCCTGTGGCCCGTCGATTTATAACGCAGACGCACAAACCGTAGCGGGCAGCCAAGAAAGCGAACTTGAGCTGGTTAAAAAGAACTTCCTGATGAAAAAGCTTGGGATGGCAGATAGCCCCGAGCTGTTGGAAGCGATCCACAAAGTAATCGAAGTATATGGAAAATCTGAGCGCAACAAATATCGCGCCGTAATCTATTACATGCTGACCAAGCATTTCGGCAAAGAGTCTGTTTACAGCTAAGCTGGAATACAAACAGAATTCAGTACCAAGATAGGAGCGTCCAATTAGTTAATTGGGCGTTTCTTTATTGTAAGGCCTTTGAAGTACTAGTTTCTTGCGGAAAATCTTCCAGCGCGGTATCCAAAACAGGTCGGCCAGGATGGCCAGAACAAATTTCGATACACGCGAGGTGGCCTTTCGGGGTAAGCGTGGGGTGAGAAAGGGTTCTGGCGGGGTGCCGGGACCCTTTTTACACATTAAGCTTCCGTGTTGCCCAATGCGCAAATCTGTTCCCATTGCTGTTTCGTTATTGGTTGCACCGACAAACGTGGGCTTGTGACCAATGGCATATCGTCAAATCTGCCGTCTGCTTTGATCTGGTCCAATGTGACAGGGACTTTAAACGGGCGTACGGCTTTGATATCCACACATTCCCAACGCGCATCATCGGTAGAACTATCTTGGTGCGCTTTGGCGCATACTTCGACGATGCCAACAATCGCGCGTTCGCCCTGCGAATGATAGAAAAAGCCACGGTCGCCCAGCGCCATTTCTCGCATGAAGTTGCGCGCCTGATAGTTGCGCACGCCATCCCATTCCTCGCCCTCGGCACCCTTGGCGACCTGGTCATCCCAGCCCCAAGTCGACGGTTCAGATTTGAACAGCCAATACGCCATCAGCCGATCACCCTGTTCCACGCAACCAGCTCTACATTCGCGAACAAGCCGGCCTTGGCATAGGGGTCATTGTCAGCCCAATTTTGCGCGGCAGCCATGTCAGGAACATCCAAAATCACCAACGATCCACACATTTGCCCGTCAGCGTCCAGCAATGGGCCAGCCTGTGCAACGCACCCGGTTGATTTCAAGTAATCGACATGCGCAGGGCGGTTTTCCTGACGTACGGGCAGCGCACCAGGTTTGTCATGGGCAAATAGGGCAACGAACATATTATTCTTCCTTTAGCGGGCGGTTCAAAAGCGCTTTCATTGCGCTGGGCACATCTAATCGATTCTCGACCAGCCCTGCAACGGCCGCAGTGATGGGCAGATCAAGCCCGCGTTCGTGGGCAAGCGCATTAACTGCACGGGCGGTTGCGGCCCCTTCGACAGTTGTGGTCGTGTCAAACGGCTGGTTTTCCCCAAAGGCCAATCCCAGCCGATAGTTGCGAGATTGACTGGATGTGCAGGTCAGCACAAGATCACCAAACCCTGATAGCCCGGCTAACGTATCTGGTTTGGCGTGAAGGTGTTCAGCCAACCGCTGCATCTCCGCGAACCCGCGTGTCATCAAAGCAGCACGCGCGCTTTCGCCCAAGCCGGCACCAATCGCAGCACCGCATGCAATGGCGACGACGTTCTTTAACGCGCCACCCAATTCAGCACCGACCGTATCGGTTGTCCGGTAAAGCCGCAGATTATCCGTGGTCAAAGCGGCCTGCAGGGTCTTGCCTATGTCAGGATTTTTACATGCAAGCGTCAAAGCGGTTGGAAGCCCCCTTGCAATATCAGCACCGAAACTGGGGCCGGTCAGAATGGCAGGTATTGCGTCAGGCAGCGTTTCGCGGATCACAGCAATGGGGCCTGCACCGCTTTCAAGCTCGATCCCCTTGCAGCAGGCAACAATGATCTTGCCGTTCAAACGTTCCGCATTCCGAGTTAGAAATTCCCGAAGCTTCTGCATGGGTACCGCCACTAACAGAATGTCAGCCTCAGTTGCGTTTTCAATAGCGTCAGTGACGAACAGCGACTCGGGGAATGGGCAACCTGGCAGGCGTTTTGTGTTCTCACGCGTCTGCGCCATATCACCAATGTCCCGTGCCCAAAGCGAAACAGGCCCCTTATGAGCCAGTGAAATTGCCAGTGCAGTGCCAAATGCGCCCGCGCCAAGAACTGCGATCCTCATGCTTTCGCCCCTTTTTTTCCGCTGCCCAACATA
>JAPKCR010000135.1 GCA_026421135.1 Sulfitobacter sp.
GTCGCACGGAAATCGCATTCGGAAAAATCGACAGGAATTCGTTGCGCCAGCCGTAGTGTTTTAGCGCGACAAACTCCGGAGTCCCCGAGGCAGATTTCAGATCGGACGCCTCTGCCTGCAAATTTGTTGTGTCGAATTTGAAGTAGGGCGGCCAGCCCCACCCAGTATCCTCGTTCCGGTATACCATCACATCGCCTTTTGCGCGGCGCGTTTGGATAAAGAATACATCGCGATTGCCTAGGGTATTGTTGTTGCCCACATCCGCATTCGACCAAAAGATAGAATTCTCGCCGAAATCGATCCGTTTTTCATAGGTGTCGGTGATCCGCACAATATCGACCTGCGGTAACGTATAGTGAAAGAACGCGGCGATGACCGTCCAGATCGTGATCCAGAACACCCATTTTACAATACCCATAGCGCCAGCTTCCTTTATCTAAAGTTGGTGAGGTAGATAATTAGCACGATCAGCCCCACTGGAACAATATAGACACCCCAGATCAATTTGCGACGGATCGAACTGTCGTATCTCTTTAGCCCTCGTTGCACGAAACTGTCCAAATCCACAAGGCGTGGACCTTCCCGCCATTTCTTTCTCAACTTGCCGCGTCGCACACGGCGGGAATAAATCGACAGGCCGATGTAAATCACGGTCAACACAACAAAGCCGACAACGATCAGTTGAAGTAGTGCAAGCATAGTTGGACGCCCCTTTTTTGTCGTAACCCGGTTTTCGCCATCAGTCTTGACGCCTGCCGCACAGGGATCAAGCCTCTGGCGAAGGGTATGTCAGTCTTCGACGGGCCAGACGACTGTAATTTCGCAACCAATGTCACGCTCTGGCATCAACAGTTCGCCGCGCAGTTGCTGTGCCGCAGCTAGAAGAATACGCATCCCAAGTCCGCTATCAGAGGATTTGCCGCCGTTAATACCGGGGCCGTCATCAATGCAACTAAGGTGATAAAAACCGTCGATGCATTTACCCGTCACATTGAATGTACCGCGCTTGCGATCAGAATAGGCATATTTGGCAGCGTTGGTCATTGCCTCGTTCACAATCATTCCGACCGACGACGCAGACCGCGATGACAGATTACAATGTTCGATCTGCGAATTGACTGTGACGCCCTCCGGTATCTGCTCTTGCGTTGATTGCACGACTTTGGACAAGAACGCTGATACATCAATACAGGCACCGGTGTCGGTCTGGTACAGCGCCTCATGCAGGCGGCTGATCGTAGCCAAGCGCCCCTGCACTGCATCCAACGCTGCGCGGGCTTCGGGTGATTTTTCGGTTCTTACCTGCAATCTGATCAGCGCCTCTAGAGACTGAAGCGAGTTCTTGACGCGGTGGTCGACCTCTTTTCGCAGGATCTCGGCGTCAGCCAGCGCCCTGCGCAGCTCAATTTGGCGCATAACTTGCTTTGCCAGTACACGAAGCGCATTGCGTTGAAACTCATTCAGCTCGCGTGGCTGTTGATCCAGCACGCACAGTGTTCCAAGCGGCAGGTTTTTGCCATCCTCAAGAAGCGCCCCCGCATAAAAACGGATTGAATCGTCGCCCGTGACAAAATCGTTATCCGTAGTACGGGAATCCGCCTTGGTGTCATTGATCTCGAGGTAGTCATCACCCGCGATGGCATGGGCGCAAATACTGCTTTCAATATCGCTGCCCGGAATATCCAGCCCGACCTTGGCCTTGAACCACTGACGTTCACTATCAACCAAGGATATCAACGCGATCGGAACTTCGCAGATCTGGGCAGCCAGCCGGGTGATTTCGTCAAAACTGTCCTCGGGGTCAGTATCAAGGATGTTAAATCCCCGCAGCAATGCAAGCCGCATTTCCTCTTGTTCGATCAAGGTTGCCTTCATGCGTCTACTCAAACTTCTTGTGATAAAGTTAAGGGAATGTCTGAGCAGCAAGCGTGATGGGCAATCGCGTCAGTTTTGGATCAACAGACGTTGGAAAATAGACATATGCTCTCCGGCGTCAAGCAGCTTAGATGACGTGAATAATTAGCCGAAAATGGCCGCAATTTTTGATATTTTCGCCCAATAGCGTGCCCATGCGATCGACCTAGTTTGGTTGCCCCGCATGGGCCCTCGGTATGTTTCTTAACCTACAACATTGAATTCAGGCCCATAGGGATAGCCGGTAATATTGTCGTTGCCATCATCAGTTATCACCAAGATGTCATGTTCGCGGTAGCCCCCCGCGCCGGGCTGATCGTTAGCAACGGTCAGCATCGGCTCCATCGAGATGACCATGCCTGGTTCAAGCACCGTGTCGATATCCTCGCGCAGTTCGAGACCTGCTTCGCGACCATAGTAGTGCGACAACACGCCAAACGAATGGCCATAGCCAAAGGTGCGATGCTGCAGCAAATCGCGTTCTTCAAAGAAGGCGTTGATCTTGTGCGTGATATCGGCACAGCTTGAGCCCGGTTTCAGCAGGCTCATCCCGTATTCATGGGCAGCGACGTTGGCCTCCCAAATTCTCAGGCTGGCGGCGTCCACTTCGCCTGCGAACATCGTACGTTCCAGCGCAGTGTAATAAGCCGAGATCATCGGAAACGTGTTTAGCGACAGAATATCGCCACGTTCCAACTGCCGTGCCGTCACGGGATTATGTGCGCCGTCCGTGTTCAGACCGGACTGGAACCATACCCATGTGTCGCGGTATTCTGCGTCAGGAAAGCGTTTGGCAATCTCAAGCTCCATGGCGTCGCGGCCTGCCATGGCAATGTCGATCTCGCGCGCGCCGACCTTGACCGCATCGCGAATGGCATATCCACCGACATCGGCCACCTGCGCCGCTTGGCGGATTAGGGCGATTTCGGCCTCTGATTTGTGCATCCGTTGGCGCATCGTGGTTTCAAACAGGTCAACCATGACGACGGGCTTAAGGAAATCTTCAAGCTTGTCGCGCTGCATCAGGGTCAGGTGATCGCCCTCGTAGCCGATCACACCGCCTTTGCCCGCTACCGAGGCGACCGCACGCCAGTAGTTGTCGCGCTGCCAGTCGGTATAGGTGATGTTATCGGCAAAGCTGCGGCGCCATGGCTGGCCCGCGTCGATCCCGGCGGAAATGGTCACGCATTCGGTTTCGGTTACCACCAACCCATAGGGCCGGCCAAAGGCGCAGTACAGGAACCCTGAATAATAGGCGATGTTATGCATCGACGTGAAAACAGCAGCGGTCGTACCGGCGCTTTCCATGCGTTCGCGCAATTCTTCCAGACGCGCCTCGTATTCGGACGCCTCGAATGGCAACGAAGATTTCTCGCCATTGTGAAAGCGGTACATGTCGGGGCGCAGAACTTTTGATGGGTTGGTCATATCAGACCCTCCTTTTCAGAAAGGTCCCGGCGTTCAGGACGCAAAGGCTTAATTTCAGGACGACGCCATCGTCCTAGCCCATGCATCCTTACGCTTATTTCCGCATACCAATCAAGGGGTCACTTGATGCCTAGCAATGCTTTCACCATATCGCTTTCGGGATCTTCAAGCAGGTCAATGATATCGAAATGATGACGCCCCTCGACGGCAGTCAATCTAGCCCCCCAAACACGGGAAAACTGCTCGGCCTGTTCGATAAAGGCAGGGCGTTCATCCGCGCCAACCCAGATCGTTACATTCACCCCATGGGGCGGGGTCATGTTGACCGGACTTTCAGCGGTCGCCTCTGCCTCGTCCAGCTTCAAGATCTCGTTCATCGAAGTCTGCAAGAGTGGCAAAAGGTCAGCCACAGGGGAAATCGACACGATGTTTGCAATCCGTTCACGGACTTCACCGGGGAGGATTAGCGGGTCGGTCATGCGGGCAACCAACTGCCCACCGGCGGAATGCCCCACCAGTGCGATCGTGCCCTGAGTGCGTTTGGCGATATGAACCATTGCACGTCCGACCTGCCCAGTGATCTGGCTGATGCGCACATCGGGGCACAGATCATAGCCAACCATTGCAACCGCATATCCGCGCGACAAAGCACCAGCCGCCAAATGCGACCAGTCAGAGGGCGCAAAGGCCTTCCAATATCCGCCATGCACAAAGATGACTGTGCCGCGTGACACCCCTTCGGGTTCGAAGAAATCGTACACTTCACGGTCCGTCGGGCCATATGAAATGTTCTTTTGCGCCCGAAATCCCAGCTTTTTACGGAACGCTGCTGCCGCCTTTTGCCAGCGGGGCGGATATTCTTCTGCACCCTCGATATAAGCGGCATTGGCATAAGCATCATCTAACTGCATTTGGGTCTCCCTTAACGCTCCGAAACAAACTGGAACTAGACAATCATAGCGAATGTTGCTTTGGGTTCCACAAACAAAAGCGGAGAGATCAAAATGACTGACGCAAAGACAAACCTGAAATCCATGCTCAAGGACCCCAGCCTGCTAGAAACCCGCGCCTACATCGGCGGCGAATGGGTGGATGGCGATGATGGCACCTTTGATGTGACAAACCCCGCCCGAGGCGATGTGATTGCCAAAGTGGCGAACCTAAGCCGCGCCCAAGTCGCCGGAGCGATCGCCAAAGCCGAGAAAGCCCAGAAGGAATGGGCGTCTTGGACCGGTAAGGAGCGCGCAGGCGTGATGCGCAAGTGGTTCGATCTGATGATGGAAAACCAAGACGATCTGGGTGCCATCCTGACCGCCGAGCAAGGCAAGCCATTGGCCGAAGCGAAAGGCGAAATCGCGTATGGCGCGTCGTTCATCGAATTCATGGGCGAACAGGCCAAGCGTGTATACGGCGAAACCATCCCCGGTCACCAGCGCGACAAACGGATCACCGTGATCAAGCAACCTATCGGTGTCGCGGCATCGATCACGCCATGGAATTTTCCAAATGCAATGATCACCCGCAAGGCCGCCCCTGCGTTGGCCGCTGGCTGTGCATTCGTCGCGCGCCCCGCCGCCGAGACACCTTTGTCAGCTATTGTCATGGGCGTGCTGGCCGAACGTGCGGGCATTCCCGCAGGCGTGTTCAACGTGGTCCCGTCGTCCTCGTCCTCTGCCATCGGCAAGGAATTCTGCGAAAACCCCGCCGTGCGCAAGCTGACCTTCACCGGATCGACCGAAGTGGGCCGCATCTTGATGAAGCAAGCCGCTGATCAGGTCATGAAGTGTTCGATGGAACTGGGCGGCAACGCACCGTTCATCGTATTTGACGACGCTGATCTGGATGCCGCTGTCGAAGGCGCGATCCTTTGCAAATTCCGCAACAACGGTCAGACCTGCGTTTGCGCGAACCGCATTTATGTGCAGGCCGGCGTCTATGACACCTTTGCCGAAAAGCTGAAAGCAGCAGTCGAGAAGCTGAAAGTTGGCGACGGCTTTGAAGATGGCGTGATGCTTGGGCCGTTGATCAACCCCGCCGCTGGCGAGAAGGTAAAAGAGCATATCGAGGATGCGAAATCCAAGGGTGCAAATGTCATCCTTGGCGAAGGTGGTGAAATGGACGGAAACTTCCTGCCGCCCACAATCATGACAGGCGTGACCCAGGACATGATGGTCGCAACCGAAGAAACCTTTGGCCCGTTGGCCCCGCTGTTTAAATTCGACACTGTCGACGATGTGATTGCGATGGCCAACGACACGATTTTTGGTCTGGCATCTTACTTCTATGCCAAAGATCTAAGCCGCGTTTACAAGGTCGCCGAGGCGCTGGAATACGGTATCGTGGGTGTGAACACTGGCATCATCTCGACCGAAGTCGCACCATTTGGCGGCGTCAAGCAGTCCGGTCTGGGCCGCGAAGGCAGCCACCACGGGATCGAAGATTACCTTGAGATGAAATACATCTGCATGTCGGTTTGATATGCACTTGCGGGCGGCGGGATAATCCTGCCGCCCGTTTTTGTTTAGGCAGCTAGCGCTTTGGTAACCAGATTACCCAACCGCTTGATGCCTTCGGCGATATTAGCTTCGTCCGAAGTTGCATAGCTAAGCCGCAGCGTGTTGCGCCCTGATCCGTCGGCAAAAAATGCATGGCCAGGAACAAAAGCAACCCGTTCAGTTTCAAGCGATGCAGCCAGCAAATCAGCCCCATCCAGCGCTTCCGGCAAGGTCACCCAAATGAACATGCCCCCCTCGGGTTTGGTCCAGCTGACGTTGTCCGGCATGTGTTGTTCCAGCGCATTCAGCATCACGTTGCGCCGCGCACTATAAGCCGCCCCGATCGTGGCAACATGGCTGTCAAAATGCTGCTCGGCAACTTGCGTAATCGCGATCTGGTTCAGCGTCGCACTATGCAAATCCGCCGCCTGCTTCATCAACACAAGCTGGCTGATCACCGGCATCGCGGCGCAGACCCAACCAACGCGCAGACCCGGCGAGAGGGTCTTGGAAAAACTACCGCAATAGATCGTGCGACAGGCCTCAATGTCGCCCCCCTTGCGTGCGGCCTCAAGTGCCAAGATCGGCGGAATCGCCTCGCCGTCGAAGCGCAACGATTGATATGCTGCGTCTTCAATTACCGCGATCTCCATCTCGTCGGCCAAATCAATGACCCGCTCGCGTGCTGCGCG
>JAPKCR010000773.1 GCA_026421135.1 Sulfitobacter sp.
CGATGCGCCGCTATGGGGCGCTCCCTGACCGGCACAGCTGACATCCGTGTTGCCGAATGAAGCGCATTTTTCGAGTTGAATCAGATTGGCGTTCGCCATCCAGGTTGTGGCGTTTGCCCAAGAGTACTTCCAATCGCCCGTCCACAGGCGCCCTCGGTAATGCAGCGTGAGGTGTCCTTCCTTGTGCAGGCGAAAGTCGTGCGAGTTGTCGCGAATGAGGTTCAAGAGAAGACGGGTATACGTCTTGACCGGTCCGTTGTCACAGCTGTGGAGGCAGTCGTAGCCAGGTTCTTCACTCATGTGCGCGCGCGCGCCATCTGGCCGCGTCAAAGAGAGTGGCATGATTTCGAGGTAGGACCCTCCTGCTTCAGCAACCATCCAGCGGCTAGCATCATTCATCTCATGCAGTGAGTCCCACCCCACCACGAGATTGGGCACCCGCTTCAGTAGACTGTTCCAGCCGCTGTCGTTTCGTGAATGGGTGATCCGGGCGTCCTCTGCCTGTGCAATGGTCAGTGGAGTCACGTAGCTGCGGCAGGCGGGCATTGGCATCGGCGGACCCACAACAATCGTCGTGGCATCGCTATGGCCCCAGGCGCGGCGCGCAGCTAGAACCCGCCCAAGTGAATAATTGAAATTGCGCAAGAAAAAGCCCACATCCATCGAAGCGAGCCATCGCGGATTGTTCTTTGGTCCGTCATTCCGCAGCCCTTGCACAAAACCCGGGAAATGCGTCTGGGCGCTCAACACCAGGATGTCCGCATCGCGCGATGCGCGCTGATGCCAATTGCCAAGGACGAGAAAAGGGTCAATCGCACGAATGTTGTTTGTGACGCCCAACCATTTATGCGAATAGGGAAGCCAAATCAAGAGATCGTCGCGAACATACAAGAGTCGCACCGTGTCATTGCACGCAGAGGCAGTCTCTTGGTTCTTTTTGCTTGCACGGCCAACTGTTGCCAGCAGGAGCCGAGCGGCACTTCCGTAATGCTGTGCAGCAAGTGAGTCGCCCACAAACATGAGCGTTTTGCCGCGAAGTAGGGTGCATGTTGAATCATGGTCGAATTGTCTCAGCGAGCAATCGCGTGCACTGAAACCATATTTTGGCCCATCAGCCTCTGTAGCTTGGCAGTCATGTGGCCCTGAGTCACGCAGTGAGGCCCAATCACCCCGGGTGTGCAAGGTACACGCACGGCAAAAGCTAAAGCAGCCCGGATGTGACGCTTCGGCTGACATGCGCCTTCCGGCATGCGTCGCTGTGCTTGGAGATGGCGAGGAAACCGCAGAGGTCGTGTTTTGCTTGGGAAGAAAGGTCGGGCGGTTGAAACCATTGATATGCTGCCTCTTCAATGCGTGGAAGTAGTGCCCACGGCCGAAGCCGCCCGTTGAAGCTTCCGCCGGCTCCGCAACAGGCGTACAGCCATCCACGGATGTAAAGGGCGCAGGTCGACCGTCCAGCGCCGTGATGAGATGCCACACGACGATGGTGAACGTGCTGCAAAAGCTGCCTAAGACATACGACCCCTGCGCAAGGAATCTAAAGTCCTCGAGTGCAGAGACGACCATTTCGCGCCCAGCAAGTGCTGTGACATTTCGATTCTCGATCCAGTGATTCCAGCCATCGGGGCCCCTTTGATCGAACTGTCCATCCTGCTTACTTCGCATGGCATGCACGTCGAAGACTCGGCGATCGACCCTTCGCATCCTGACCTTTGGATGTGCTGCGAACATCCTCTCCGCAGCTTCGTCGTCCGTGGCGAGAAAGATCTGATCCACACTATAGATTGACTCGATGCGTGTCAGTTCCTGCTTGAAGATAGCCGGGCTTATG
>JAPKCR010000774.1 GCA_026421135.1 Sulfitobacter sp.
ATCAGTTGCGGCATGTCCGGGCTGCGCAGCGGTCCCGTTGGCGATGAAACACGCCGAAAGCCATGTGGCTCCTGCGTTAGTCTTGTCATTGCCAACCATCCACTGCGCTGCCTGCATCGGCAAGGTTGAACGCAAACTGAACGCCATGCCCGAAGTTGACGACGCGCGGGTTAATCTGTCGCTTAAGCAGCTTTCTGTGCATGGCAAAGATATCGATACGGACACCATCGTCACGGCGCTCAAGTCTATTGGATATGACGCCTACCCCCTTGATGTGACATTACTTGAGACGCGCCAAGACAGCATAGGGCGCAACCTATTGGTGCGTCTGGCCGTTGCCGGCTTTGCGATGATGAACGTCATGCTGTTCTCGGTCGCGGTTTGGTCCGGTGCATCAGACACCACCCGCGAACTATTTCATCTGATATCAGCCACGATTTCTGTGCCTGCGGTCCTGTATTGTGGGCAACCGTTCTTTGCCAGTGCATGGTCTGCGCTGCGGGTGCGCGGGCTAAACATGGATGTCCCAATCTCGCTCGCGATCCTGCTGGCCACCGGCATGTCCCTTTTCGAAGTGATGAATGGGGGGGCTCATGCCTATTTCGATGCCGCCCTGTCGCTGACATTCTTCTTGTTGATCGGCCGTTATCTTGACCACCATACACGCAGTTCTGTCCGCTCTGCGGCCAAAGAACTGGCCGCGCTTGAGGTACATGTCGCTCAACGGATCGAAGACGGGAAAGCCGTTAAAACAGCGGTGTCCAACCTTGTGGTTGGCGACCGCATTTTGATCCCGTCCGGCGTGCGTGTTCCCGTCGATGGTACATTAGACAGCCCCAAGGCGCTCTCTGATCGCTCTTTTCTCACCGGTGAATCTGCGGCCATTGCACTTGCACAAGGGCAACAGGTGCAGGCTGGAGAAATTAACCTTGGCGGCCCGTTTGAGATGACAGCCACCGCCGTTGGGGATGACACAACGTTGCGGCGGGTCGCCAGTTTGGTCGAGATGGCCGAAAACAGCCGCAACAGCTATACAAATCTGGCCGACCGCGCAGCGCAGATCTATGCACCTGCCGTGCATCTGCTCGCATTCGTGTCGTTTGTTGCATGGGTATGGATTGACGGTGATATTCGGCACGCAATTAATATCGCTGTCGCGGTCCTGATTATCACCTGTCCCTGTGCGCTAGGTCTAGCCGTACCGGCAGTCGCCACAGCGGCGATCGGGCGGCTTTATTCGATTGGCTTTCTGGTCAAATCTGGCACCGCACTGGAGCGTCTAGCCGAAGTCGATGTAGCCATCTTTGACAAGACCGGGACACTTACTCTGGCTGGCGGTAATGCGCGGCTGGAACACCTTAGCCCCGAACAGGCGGCAATTGCGCGAGGCTTAGCTCAGGCATCTGATCACCCTGTGTCGCGCGCACTTGTCGCAGCATTGCCGAACGCTGACGTCGCTCAATTGGCCACTATCACGGAAATAGCGGGCAGCGGCATGCAGGCAATCTATAAGGGTCAGACCGTCAAGCTTGGGCGCGGCACTTGGTTGGGCGCGTCCTTTGATGGTCTTGGCCTTCAGGTCGGCCTTGCACCCGCTGTTCCCCTGCCGCTACAGGAAACGCCGCGCCAAGGGGTCTCTATTGCCATCAAGGGACTGCAAGATTTGGGTATTCCGCCACGTATTTTGAGCGGTGACAAGCAAGATGCGGTAAGCGCACTGGCGCAAGAATTAGGTATCGAAGACATCCAGGCCGAAGTCAGCGCGACGGGAAAACATGAGTATCTGACAGATCTGCAAAAAGCAGGCCACCACGTCCTTATGGTTGGG
>JAPKCR010000775.1 GCA_026421135.1 Sulfitobacter sp.
GAATATGTCGCCATCGACAGTATGATCACGTCCGATTTGCTGGGCGATTGGACGGCCTTGGGGGAAAAGGCCGAGATCAGTCGGGGTGTCATCGCAGAAGAAGTGCACTCCCGGTTTGCTGCACCGCTGTTCTGCATCGTCGCCGCAATGATCGGCTATGCCACGTTGATTCTGGGCGGGTTTTCCCGTTTCGGGGTCTGGCGTGAAATCGTTATAGCCTTTGGCCTGCTAATTAGCATTGACGGCATTCGCAGCACCTTGGTCGATGTTGTCCGATCGGATGCAAGCCGTTGGCCGATGATGTACCTGCCCATCTTAATCGGAACTGTTTTGGTTCTTGGAATGATCTGGAAAACCTCCAATCCGGGTTGGTTGCGCGGAATGCGCCGCAGAAAGGTCGCGGCATGATCCTGCATTTCTATTTCGCGCGCCGTTTCCTGACTGGCTTTTTGCTGATCTCGGCTGTGTTGTTTGCGCTGCTTGTGTTGGTTGATCTGGTTGAACAGGCGCGCAAATTTGGCAGCTATGAAATCGGCTGGCCTCGGATATTTAGGCTGACTTTGCTGAATACGCCGGAAACCATGAACCTGATCTTGCCACTTATCATGATCCTGGCGACCGTTGTCCTGTTTTTGTCGTTGGCGCGGTCGTCTGAATTGGTTGTGACCCGTGCGGCTGGTCGGTCCGCGCTAAGCGCATTGCAGGCCCCGGTTGCCGTTGCGTTCATTATCGGGATCATGGCTGTGGGCATGTTAAACCCGATCGTCGCAGCAACGACAAAACGCTATGTAAAGATTACCGAAAACATCCGTGCCGGCGGCGCGTCTGCGCTGTCGATCAGCGACGAAGGGTTGTGGCTGCGTCAAGGCGGCGAGATGGGCCAGACAGTCATCCGTGCATGGCGATCGAACGCGGATGCGTCTGTGCTGTACGATGTGACGTTCATTTCCTATGCCCCCGAAGGTGGCCCTGTGCGCCGCATCGAAGCCACCAGTGCTGCCCTTGAGGATGGCAACTGGGTGCTGAGCGGCGCAAAATCCTGGCCGCTTGTGGTGGGCTTGAACGCCGAAGGCAACGCCGAGTTATTCGAGACCTTGACCCTGCCATCAAACCTGACCCTTGACCGGATCCGCGAAAGCATCAGCGACCCCGGTGCCGTGTCTATCTATGACCTGCCCGCATTCATTAGCCAGCTAGAACAAGCAGGATTTTCCCCGCGCCGTCACAAGGTCTGGCTACAGACTGAATTGGCGCGTCCGTTCTTCCTTGTGGCGATGGTTCTTGTTGCGAGCGCATTCACCATGCGGCATACGAGGTTTGGGGGCACAGGCGTTGCCGTCTTGGCATCGGTTCTGTTGGGGTTCGGTTTGTATTTTATTCGCAGCTTTGCGCAGATACTGGGGGAGAACGGGCAAATTCCGGTTATCCTGGCTGCGTGGGCCCCACCTGCTGCGTCGATCCTGCTGGCCCTTGGTTTATTGCTGCATGCGGAGGATGGCTGATATGCGGCGTTTAGTCTTGATCCTGTCCTTGCTGATGCCCCTGCCCGCTGCAGCGCAAACTGTTGATGAACGGCCAGCGGTTCTTGTGGCAGATGATCTGCTGATCACCCGCGACCGCGTGTTGATAGCACGCGGCAATGTCGAAGCATTTCAAGGCGATACCCGAATTCGCGCAAAATCTATCAGCTATGACGAACAAACCGGCGCGCTCACCATCGAAGGGCCAATTGTGCTAAACGACGGCACGGGCAACGTAATCTTGGCTGATGCTGCCGAACTGGACGCTGGTCTGCAAAACGGCCTGCTTTTGGGTGCCAGAATGGTGC
>JAPKCR010000136.1 GCA_026421135.1 Sulfitobacter sp.
AACGCGCTGAAACTCTCGACATGTTGCGTCGAAATATTAGTCAATTAGACCAGGAATTGAAGCTTATGGGATATGCGGATCCAGGGTTTTCATTCAGCCAAGAGGGCAGCGGTAACGATGAGAAACCCGATGGCCGGGACAGTGACGTTTCGATTTTTCAAGATCACTCAACGACACCCCCCCACCAATCAAACAGTGACGATCAAGATGATCTCCAAACTCAATCCGGCATCGATATACGCTTATAGGGAATACCTAAGATGACAGCACTTACGGCAACAGCGCTCACCGCCTCAACGCCACAAACCACCTCGGCAATTAGCAAGACCGAAAGCGGTATCTCATCTGACTTTGAAACGTTCCTGAAAATGTTGACTACCCAAGCACGCTATCAGGATCCACTTGAACCGATTGATTCATCGCAATACTCGGCTCAGCTGGCCCAGTTCTCTATGGTTGAGCAGCAAGTTCTTTCTAATGATCTCCTAACGGCCCTATCAACCCAATTGGGCGGTGGCGGCATCAGCCAGATCGCAAGCTGGATTGGGATGGAAGCACGAACAATCGCCCCTGTTCAGTTTGACGGATCACCCATCACGGTCCTACCAACCCCAGCGGCGAATGCAGATCGAGCGGAGTTGGTTGTCTACAACGCGCAAGGTGCTGAAGTGCAGCGGCACATCATTCCCATTGCTGAAGAAAAGATACAGTGGGCAGGGGTATCACCGAATGGAACCCCGTTTCCGAACGGCAATTACAGCTTTAAGGTAGAAAGCTTCAAGACGGGCGAGGTGATCGGCGACGCGGCCGCTGCCACCTATTCCCGTATTACCGAGGCAAGGATTGAAAACGGTTCCACCCATCTGGTTCTTGCCGGAGGGAGTAAAATTACCACAACAGATGTTACTGCCCTGCGCGAGTCCGGTTAGACCCCAAAACCTTCACGACCAATGGACACATATGCGCTAAATCCTGCACGCTTTGCATCCTTGGGAGTATAAATATTACGCAAATCCGCCATAACTGGCGTCGTCATCCGTTTTGCAATCCGTTTCAGGTCTAAGGCTCTAAACTCATTCCACTCGGTCAAAATAACCAAAGCATCAGCGTTTTGAGCGGCTTTGTAGGCATCCTCAAGCCAAGAAACGCCCGGCAAAAGGGGCTCTCCCTCACGCCTGCCCTGCGGATCAACGACCCGTACTTTTGCCCCGTTTCCAACAAGAGATGGTATGATCGTGAGGCTTGGGGAATCGCGCATATCGTCAGTATTCGGCTTAAAGGTCACACCTAGAATAGCTATAGTTTTGCCATTTACCGACCCTCCGCAGATGTCGACAACTTTGTCGACCATCCTACGTTTCACCTCGTCATTCACCTTGATGACGGTTTCTGTGAGTTGCATTGGGCTTGAATGATCTTGGCCCATCCGTGCCAAAGCTTGCGTGTCCTTGGGAAAGCAACTTCCGCCATAACCAGGTCCGGCATGCAAAAACTTTGACCCAATCCGGTTATCAAGCCCCATACCTTTTGAGACCATTTTGACATCTGCACCCGTCCGTTCACATAGGGCTGCGATCTCGTTGATAAAGGTAATTTTCATCGCCAAAAAGGCGTTGGCTGCATATTTGATCATCTCCGCGCTTTCCAGGTCGGTGACCATGATCGCAAATTCACGAAGCGAAAGCGGGCGATAGATGGCACCCATCACGTCGGCCGCACGCTCGCCTTGTACGCCGACAACCACACGGTCAGGGCGCATGAAATCATCGATTGCCGCCCCTTCCCGCAAGAATTCAGGGTTCGAAGCCACATCAAAGTCTGCTTTCGGATTGGCCTTGGAAATCGTCTTTTTCACTTGCCTGTTTGTCCCGACGGGAACAGTCGATTTTGTCACAACGACCGCATATCCCGTCAACGCGTCCGCAATCTCGGCTGCGGCAGCCATCACGTAGGTCAGATCAGCATGCCCATCGCCCCGGCGTGTCGGTGTACCAACCGCGATAAAAACAGCGTCAGCACCGGCGACTGCCGCTTTTAGGTCTTGGGTAAATGAAAGACGACCGGCATTGACGTTCTTTGCCATCAAGTCATCAAGCCCTGGTTCGTAAATTGGGACTACACCCTTTTCAAGCTGTGCTATCTTGTTCGGGTCCTTGTCGACGCAGACCACATCGTGACCAAAGTCTGAAAAACAAACTCCAGAAACCAAGCCGACATATCCGGTCCCAATCATCGCAATCTTCATTGAAAGAAACTCCTAAATATCTTGTATAAAAACGGGCCAAGCCCAACCTTAAAATATAATCTACAAACTGGGCCAAGCCCCACTTTGTGTCAACGCATTCTATCGGTCCGCAAGCCCATAGCCCAGATAGGCAAGCGGTAAAAGAGCCCGTCTGAGCCTGCCCAGCTCGAACCGTGACAATGGCATTTTCATGGATGCTGAATAGGGTTCATCATCATTTTTTCCAAGGATGACACTGGCAGCAAGCGCGCCACAATATGTCCCCATTGCAACGCCGTTTCCATGGTAGCAAAGGCTCGCAAACGTACCTTTTTCGTTTGGCACCGGCCCCACGAACGGCATTTTGTTTCGGGCAATACACACCATTCCAGACCAGCCAAAAGGTGTCTCGACATGGTTCCACGCTGGAAAAAATGCCTCAAAATCACGTCTCACGTTGGAAATTGCCCGTTTTTCTGCTGTCGATCCTGTCAGCAGGCCACCCCTCATACCAAACAACATCCGCCGGTCGGGCATCAATCTGAAGTAATGCAACAAGTTCCGGGTATCATAGACCATCTGATCGCTGAACCAGCCCGCGGCATCAATTTCATCGTCGGTTAACGGGCGCGTAACAATCACGCTTGATTGCGCAGGCATATAACGCCCCCCAACCCAGTCTGACAAATCCTCGGAGCTGTACCCATTCGTAGCGATTAGCAGTTTTTCTGCGCTAAGCGACCCGTTCAGCAAATGAATATGATGTCCGTTAGGCGTTTTGGAGATTTTTTGCGCCGTGCTGTCATGGTAAATCACCACGCCCGCCTTCTCGGCAGCATCGGCAAGCCCGGTTACATATTTGCGAGGGTTTAATGCAAAACCAGCTGGAATAGTTAGCGCGCCGTAAAAATCGCCGTTCAGGCCGTGCTCTGCAAGAGCATCCTTCTCTATCAGCTTCGCATCAAGGCCATAGTTTTCCTTGATTTGTTGCACACGACCCCGCAGGACGCTCATGTCTTTCGGTCTATGAGCAAGCTCGGTCTCGCCATCGGAGTGGCGATCAATCTCGATATTGTGGCGCTTGGTTAAAGTATCTACCAGATTGACCGCAGCCAATTCTGCTTTACGAAACACGAGCCGGTCAGCGCGCCCGAACTTCCGGTCCAAGGCTTGATCGCCCAAGCGGCCGCCACCCAAACAGCAAAACCCGCCATTGCGCCCCGAAGCACCCCACCCGACATAGCGGCTTTCCAAAACCGTCACTTTGACGCCCGCCTGAGCAAGGTGCAGTGCCGCAGAAAGCCCGGTAAAACCGCCGCCTATAATTGCAACATCGCAGGTATGATCTCCGTCCAAAGCAGGGCGCTCAACTGCGTCGCAGGTTTGATCCCACCAGCATTTGGCTCGAGGCACATCACCATAGGCAAAATCGCCGTAGATGTGCCTCACGTTGCCCCGCGTTCTGCCGCTTGCATGTCTTGCTGCGCTTTGACCGCATTGCGCTTAGAAATCAACGAAGCGCTGATTACACCCACTGTCACGATACCGATCATGATCGTCGACAATGCGTTGATCTCAGGCGACACACCTAACCGCACCGCGCTCCAGATCTTGATCGGGAGGGTGGTTGACGATGGACCCGTGGTAAAGGATGCGATCACCAGGTCATCTAGCGACAAGGTAAAGGCAAGCAACCAGCCAGATATGACAGCCGGTGCAATGATCGGCAGGGTAACCAGGCGAAATGCGTCGAACGGCGAACATCCCAGATCAAGCGCTGCTTCCTCGAGAGACCGGTCAAACGACACCAGCCTCGACGATACGACGACCGACACATAACACATCGAGAATGTCGTATGCGCCAAGACGATTGTCAGCACACCGCGGTCCAGTCCAATTCCGATGAACAACAGCAAAAGCGACAGGCCCGTGATCACTTCGGGCATTACAAGCGGCGCATAAATCATGCCCGAGAATAACGTACGGCCCAAGAACCGACCGCCCCGTACCAACACATAGGCCGCCATTGTGCCCAGTATTGTAGCTAAGGTCGAGGACGCGACAGCAACCTTGAGCGTGACCACCGCGGCATCTAGGAATGCCTCGTTCTGGATCAGCTCGCCGTACCATTTGGTTGAAAAGCCGGCCCAGACTGTGACCAGCTTTGAGCTGTTGAAACTATAGATCACCAGCAAAACCATCGGCAGGTAAAGAAACGCGAACCCAAGGGTCAGCGCAGTGACGTTGAACCAGCTTGCACGCCTCATGTCTCGGCCTCCGCCTGGCGCTGCTGGTTGCGCTGGAACAGAATGATGGGCACGATCAGGATCAGCAACAAGATCACAGCAACAGCGCTCGCCACCGGCCAATCGCGGTTGTTAAAGAATTCCTCGAACAGGATTTTGCCAATCATCAAAGTGCCAGATCCGCCCAGCAGTGATGGAATGACAAATTCACCAAGCGCGGGGATAAATACAAGAAAGCAGCCAGCTATGATGCCATTGCGCGACAGCGGAATGGTCACAAGCCAGAACGCTTTGGTACGTGAACATCCCAGATCTTCGGCCGCTTCGATCAAGGATTCATCAAGCCGGTCGAGCGCGGCATAGATTGGCAGGATCATGAATGGAAGATAGGTGTAGACGATCCCGATATAGACCGCAGTCGTCGTATTCATGATTGTAAGCGGGGTAGTTATCAGGCCGCTCCACAGCAGAAACTGGTTCAAGAACCCTTCGTTGCTTAGAATACCAACCCACGCATAGACGCGGATCAAAAAACTGGTCCAGAATGGAAGGATCACCAGCATCATCAAAGTTGGCCGCCATTCTTCTGGTGCGCGCGCCATGCCATATGCCATTGGATAACCCACCAATAGCGCCAGAACTGTCGAGAACAATGCGATCTTCAAGCTGCTAAGATATGCTTTCCAATACAGATCATCCGTTGTCAGAAAGACAAAGTTCTCAAAATCAAACGCTTTGATCATCTGCCCGATGCCGTCTTTCAATGTCGGCGCGTAAGGCGGAATAGAAAGTGCCAGATCAGACAGCGATATCTTGAACACGATAAAGAATGGGATCAGGAAAAGCGCCAACAACCAGAAGTAGGGCACTGCGATTAGAAGAAAGCGCCGCATATTCATCGCTCTAGCAACACGCCAGCGGTGGCGTTCCATGAGACCCAAACCTTGTCTTCCCATGTGATCTCTCGCCGGGAAAGACGTCGGGTGTTTGCCATCTGTGCCTTGATGATTTTCCCGCCCGCAAGCTGTACATAGTAAGTGCTAAGGTTACCCAAATACGCGATATCCAAAACACTCCCTTCAATGGTGTTTCTTTCATCCACTGGCTTCTCAGTGGTGATCGAAATCTTCTCTGGTCTGATCGCAAGATGGGCTTTCTGACCATCGCTAAAAGGCACATCAGAAGTCGCCGTAATTGGCGATTCATTTTCGGCCCAATCAAGAGAATAGACGCCATCACCTGCAGGTCTGATCGTCCCCTCAATAATATTCACATCGCCAATGAAATCAGCAACGTAAACTGAATTTGGTGCCTCATAGATGCCATCCGGGGTCGCAACTTGAATGATGCGTCCTTCGTCCATGACGGCGACCCGGCTTGCCACGGTCATCGCTTCTTCTTGGTCGTGGGTCACAATCACAAAGGTTGTTCCCGTGCCTTCTTGGATGTCCATCAGTTCAAACTGGGTATCTTGCCGCAGTTTCTTGTCCAAAGCCCCAAGGGGTTCGTCCAAAAGCAACAGCTTTGGTGCCTTTGCCAATGACCGCGCAAGGGCGACCCGCTGGCGTTGACCGCCTGAAATCTGATGCGGTTTGCGACCCGCAAATTTGGTCAGTCGCGTCAATTTCAACATTTCTTCGACACGGGCGGCGATGGCGCGCTTGTCCATGTCCCCACGCTTAAGTCCGAAAGCGATGTTTTCCCAAACACTTAGATGCGGGAACAAGGCATAGGATTGGAACATCATATTCACCGCCCGTTTATTGGGCGGGATACCAGCGATGTTCTTCCCGGCCAATTCCATCTTGCCCGAGGTCGGATTCTCAAAACCCGCTAACATTCGCATCATCGTCGTTTTGCCACAGCCTGATGGCCCCAGCAGTGCAAAGAATTCTTTCTCGTAAATGTTCAGTGTCAGGTCGTCGATCGCAGTGAAATCGCCGAATTTCTTGGTCACGTTCTCAAACCGGATCAGCGGCTTTTCGTTCGGGTCATCCCAAGGGGCAAATATTTTCTGGCTCACTTAGGGGGTAATCCTTTGCTCAG
>JAPKCR010000776.1 GCA_026421135.1 Sulfitobacter sp.
TCACACCCGCATGGTTCAGGTACAGATCATTGCCCAACTCATCCCCAACCTCAGGCGCATAGCCCGAAATATCGATGTGGAAATCGGTGAGTGTGGTGGTCATACCCGTCAGATGTTTAAGCGCACGACTGTACCGCTCGACCAAAGCGGGCGAGGAGACATGGAAGAGGTTGCCGAACATGAGGCCGCGTTGGATGAGGCGTTTCATTGTAGCTCTCTCGACCTTTCACTGTTGACTAAATCTACCTTTAACCGCTCCCACTCGGCTTTAAGAATCTCATTCATTACTATTAGCAGCTCCGATCGTGCCTCAGCACGATCTTCCTTCGAAGAAACTTTAGTCACCGCCGCCATGGCGCTTGTCATTGCTTCAACTAAAGCCTGAAAACGAACGTCTGAGTGGTTCATTCGTAGCAGTATTTTGTTATAAGACAGCGCCATATCGTTGATGCGTTCCACTGGCATTGGTTGATGTCCCTGTAGGAAACCAAGAAAACTGGCTAAATCAAATCGCAATTCATCAATCCAAGTTTGGCGGAAATCGGTGAGTTTCATAACTCGCTGTAGGTTTCTGTCTGTCTGGGCCGACGCCAAAGTACGGCGGGTAGAATACCATGCTGCAAGCGCCGCCATAAGCGCGGAAACAATTGGAAGAAAAAGCCCTAAGAATATTAACTGATGATTTCCAACCCATGTTTCGATGTCCATGACGCTCACCCTTCCCCCCCCAAATACCGCTTCTTCGCCTCTTCATTCCGTCCAAAGTCGCGCACCATATTATCGATCGCCACCTCGTCGGACTTGTCCGCATAGCGGAACTCGGAATCCGCGTAACGGTTGATCTCTTGCACGACCATGTCCACCGTGATCGGTTGGCGCAGTTCGGAAATCATCCCCTTTTTCGTGTCATAGTCTTTGAACAGGAACAGGTCAGGTTCTTCCATCCATTCATCCGGCAGTTCAAAATCCATCGCCCGCACCTTGACCGCGTCAGTGATGTTCTTGATCGCGCGGCCCGTGAACCTATCGTCCGCCTCCTGAATACCTTTCAGATAGGTGCCCAATTTCGCAATCGTGTCAAAGCCGCCGATCTGCTGCGACACTTTATCGAACACCTCGATCAACCCCTCTTCATGGGGTCGCGCGTGTCCTTCAAAGGACGCAGCCACCGCCGTCTTGATCTCTTGGGCCGAGAACACCTCGTGCGCGCCAGTCGGTATGTCGTGGTTCTTGCCCATCAGCAGGTACAGGATGTCGATGTAGTCGTCGCGCGTCTGTGGCCCGTCGACCAAGAACCGCGCGCCCGCCCGTTGGCGCAGCGCATCGTCGACGTTTTCGGGGTAGTTCGAGAACATGCCAAACGTGCAATTGCCGCGTATGACCGTGTTGGCCCCCGCAAAGCTTTCCATCAGCACAGCCGTGATTTCAAGCTGGCCCGCCGAGGACTGTCTGTCCCCCCGTTTGCCAGCCAGTTGGTCGATGTCATCAATGGTGCCAAAGCCGATGACGGAGGGGTCAAGAATGTTGTTGATAAACGCCTTGGCGTTCTGCCCCGACTTGCCCTGATAGCTGTCAATGTTGTCGGTGCTTAGGTTTTGATAGCGGAACGGATAGCCCGCGATCCCGCAATATTCATGCACCATCCCCGCCATCATTTGGATCAGCGTCGTCTTGCCCGTCCCCGGTTTGCCGTCGCCCATGAAGGTAAAGATGAAGCCACCCAATTCGGCAAACGGGTTCAGCTTGCGATCAAAGTCATAGGCCATCAGCATTTTGGACAGCTTCATCGCCTGATATTTGGCGATGTGATTGCCGACAACTTCGTT
>JAPKCR010000137.1 GCA_026421135.1 Sulfitobacter sp.
ATCCGTCAACGCTTTTACCTCGTCCCAGCTGTACCCGGCACCGGTGGGATTCGATGGCGAATTAAAAATGAACCACTTGGTTTTAGGTGTGAT
Source organism: Sulfitobacter sp. (assembly GCA_026421135.1). Taxonomy (GTDB): domain Bacteria; phylum Pseudomonadota; class Alphaproteobacteria; order Rhodobacterales; family Rhodobacteraceae; genus Sulfitobacter. The sequence goes on from JAPKCR010000137.1 coordinate 94, forward strand.
CGCGGCCTCCAGCGCCTCAGGTGTCAGCTTGAAGTTATTCTCAAGAGTCGCGGGGGCGATCACCGGTTCGCCGCCTGCCAGCAAAACCATATCGGGATAGCTGACCCAATAGGGCGCGGGAATCACGACCTCTTCGCCCGCATTCAATGTGGCCATCAGCGCATTGTACAAGACCTGCTTTCCGCCACTGCCGACACTGACCTGTGCGGGGACATACTCCAACCCGTTGTCACGCTTGAACTTTGCGCAGATCGCCTGCTTCAGCTCTGGAATGCCGTCGACGGCAGTATATTTTGTTTTACCTGCTTTGATAGCAGCAATGCCTGCGTCCTGAATATTCACGGGCGTGTCAAAATCCGGCTCTCCGGCACCGAGGCCGATAACATCGTGCCCGGCGGCTTTTAGTTCGGCCGCTTTTTGGGTCACGGCAATGGTGGGGGACGGTTTGACGCGTGAAAGTGTCTTGGACAGCAGTTCCATTTCGGCCTCAGTTTGATATGTGTGAGCTATACTCATAGGGCTGACCCACGCACCGATCAAGCAACAACGGTGTCATACAGGAGAGACGCGATGGCTGAGAGCGAAGACTATTATGGGCCCGGTGTGGCCACGTTTGGCGACCGAGTCGCAGCGGCACGTGAAAATGCCCAGATGACGCAGGTCTCTTTGGCCAAAAGTTTAGGCGTCAAACAATCCACCCTACGCGGTTGGGAGGACGACCTGTCCGAACCACGCGCCAACCGTCTTGCCACATTGGCAGGCGTTTTGGGTGTGTCGATGATGTGGCTGATCAACGGCGAAGGCGAAGGGTTGGAAGCCCCCGAAGAAGGCCCGACCGCCGATGCAAGTGCGCGGGAAGTGCTGAACGAACTGCGCGAGCTGCGCACGGATATGCTTAAAAGAGCAGAGCAACTGGGCCGTCTGGAAAAACGTCTGCGCAAAGCTTTGCAGGGGGACTAGGATGGCCGAACTTCGCGAACACAAGGTCAAGCGACTGCACATGCGTTCCATGCGGCGCGGGATAAAAGAGATGGATTTGATCCTGCCTTCTTATGCCGCGACACGGCTGGAAAAGATGGATGATGATACGCTTTCGCTGTATGACGAAATGCTTAGCGAAAACGATCATGATCTATATCAATGGGTTACGGGGCAATCGAACGCGCCAGACGTCTATGCGGGGATGATCGAAGAAATTCGCGTACACATCGCCGACAATCCACTTTAGATGGCTTGTTTCGGGTCCGTACGGCGGCTCGAAACGACCATCCTTCTGGTTTAACGATATATTTCTCTTTTTTGTTCAGTTTCCGGCATAGCAATTTTAGTCGGAGAGAGATTATGAGTATCCAAGACCCAATCGCCCTGCCAGGCTCTCAAAAGGGGTTCATGGTCGGCTACCTTGAGGCGCTCAGCCTTGTGGAACGTTTGCACCGGCTTTTGCTGGACGTGATCAAAGACGAATTCGAACGTGTTGGCGCGCTCGAGATCAACTCCGTCCAGGCGCTGTTGCTGTTCAATATTGGCGACAACGAAGTTACCGCCGGAGAGTTGAAAACGCGCGGATATTATCAGGGCAGCAACGTCAGCTATAACCTGAAAAAGTTGGTGGAGATGGGCTACATGCACCATCAGCGTTGCGAAATCGACCGCCGGTCGGTGCGCGTGCGTCTGACTGAAAAAGGGCGCAATGTGCGTACGGTCGTGTCGGAACTGTTCGCCAGACATGCAGTCGGCCTTGAGAGCAAAGGTGTGCTCGGCCCCGAAGGTATTGATGAAATCACCCATTCCCTCAAGCGGATGGAACGCTATTGGACGGATCAGATCAGATACATTTACTGATCACATTCCGTTAGGCTAGGGGCGTCAAATCTCTATACTTCCCTGCGGTCTTTGGTCTGGACGCCTGACCCCGACCGCCTCATGATCCCCGTGTTGATAAAAGGGATCAGTACTATGCAACCGCTTCGACTTGCCTCATTCTCTATCGGACAAACCGGTGGAAACCCCGCTGGCGTCGTGATCGCCGCACAGCACCCTTCTGAAAACGAAATGCGCCAGATCGCAGCAGATCTGGGATATTCCGAAACCGCTTTTGCCTGCCCGCAAGGTAATGCCTGGCGCGTGCGCTATTTCTCGCCCGAAACCGAAGTACCCTTTTGCGGCCATGCCACGATTGCTTTGGGGGCAGCACTGGCCGCGCAGCAGGGTGACGGCGTGTTCGATCTGATCCTAAATGAAACAGCGATCACTGTCGAAGGGCGCAATGAAAACGGGCAGATGCACGCAGCGTTGCAATCTCCCCCGACCCAAAGTGCCCCCGCCGCAGCTGATCTGACCGCAGCCGCATTGTCGCTTTTAGGACTACAGCAAGGCGACCTTGACCCTCTATTCACCCCCACCTTTGCAGGGGCAGGGGCCACGCATCTGATCCTAGTCCTTAACAGCCGCGAAACCTTGTCCGCGATGTCCTATGACTTGACTGCAGGCCGCGACCTGATGCGCGAATATGACCTTGTCACGATCGCGCTGGTCTGGGTGGAAAGCGACCAAGTCTTTCACGTCCGAAATGCCTTTGCCTCTGGCGGCGTAATCGAAGATCCCGCAACCGGTGCCGCTGCCGCAGCTTTTGCGGGGTATCTACGTGACATAGCGTGGCCCCATGCCGGCGAGATCACGATTATTCAAGGCGAAGACATGGGCGCGAAATCCATCATCATCGCTGAAATTCCAGATGAGAAAGGCGCATCCATCCGAATTTCGGGCGAGGTGCGCCAAATCTAGTCCAGCGAGAGGTCCGAAACGGCCATTACTTCCAGCTCGCGCAATAGTTTGCGGGTCATCGCAGCCTCATAATCGGAAAACCCCAAAGCGGTTTCGACGAATGCATCCTGTCCAGTGATGACTTCGGCCCTGAAATACGATGACAGTTCACTGATTTCGCCCTGACGCGGGCCTCCGGAAATTGGGTTGTCCGACCCGACAACCAGAGCGTTTACCGTTACTCCACGCGCAGAAATTCGGTTTTTTACATCACGTGGGCGCGGACCGAGGTTGGATTTGCCATCGCCCGAAATATCTAACGTCCGCTTCCAACAGTCAGGCTTTTCATCCAGATAGAAGGCACCAAGGGTCATCGCTGTTCCCAATGCTGTCCCCGGCGACACATCGCGCCGCGCTGTTTGCAGTAATGTCTCGATAAATCCATTCAAAGTTGCGGCATCTACCATCGACACCCATGGTGCGATGACAGTCTGATCCGACGGGCCGCTCCACTCATAGACCATTACGGCAATCGGCGCGCCCGGAGACGCCAGCAGCGCTTCGCGCACCGCTGAATTGTCGAACGCGGCTGCTAAGCCGTTAATTTGTAATCGGTATTCCCGTGCATCTACTGACCCAGACACATCCAACCCAAGCGCCAATGCCTGACGGCAGTCCGCATTTGCAGCCCCTGCAAGCGACAGCGCCAAAACACATGCAAACACTCGGATCATCCGGCACCTTCAGGCATGTCAAGCAATCCAATCGCGGGCGGCGTCAGTTCGCGTTCCAGCTTGATTCGCATCGCGCGTTCGTAATCGTGAAACCCGTTGGCCACGACCATAAAGGCACCCGGCCCGTGCAAAACCTCGTCCTGATAAAAGGCGATCAAGCCGGTCTCGGCCTCGAAATCTGCGGCGTTCACCACCAAGCCGTTGACTGTCACCCCGGCAAAGGGAAACTCTGAATAGGCAGCTTGGGGGCCGAACCCTTCGTTGTTTTGCCCGTCTCCCGCCATATCAAGGGTTTGATATAAGCAGGTAGGTGCCCGTTCCAACAGACCCGCGCCATAGCCCAGGCCATAGCCCATCGCGGTCGGAAAATCATTGTGGCTGCGCCTGCTTGTGGCCACGGTTTCAGCGGCGCGCAGCAAATCGGTCTGTGTGTCAATCACTGTCCAGTCCAGGATCAGCTCTTGGTTGTAGCGCCCAGACCATTCATAGACCGCCAATGCCACTGGCAAATCCGAGGCAAAAAACGCCTTTGCGACTGCGTCTGAAATCAGCGCCGATGCCATGCCACCGCGTTGCAGGCGATCTTCGGCCGCATCGACAGAACTGGACACGTCCATGGCCAATACCAACGCCAGCCGACACCCCGCCGCTGAAGCAGCGACGGGAGAAACCAGCAACCCGGCAGTCAGGGACACGCGCCCAAACACCAGACTTACCAGTGACCGGTGTTTTCCATGCTGGTCCACGGCTCGGCCGGCTCCAGCGCGTCGCCTTCTTGCAGTAATTCAATCGAAATATTGTCGGGCGACCGTATGAACGCCATACGCCCGTCGCGTGGGGGACGGTTAATGACGATTCCGTTTTCCTGCAGCATTTTGCAGGTGTCGTAAATGTTGTCGACTGTATAGGCGAGATGCCCGAAATGGCGGCTGTCATCCGGCAAGGCATCATCTCCATCCCAGTTGTAGGTCAATTCAACATCAGCATGGCCGTCGTTTTGACCCGGGGGGCACATGAAAACCAATGTAAAACGCCCGCCTTCGTGGTCCATGCGGCGACGCTCGTGCAGGCCAAGCAATTCGTAAAATGCTTTGGATTTTTCCAAATCCTTAACGCGCACCATAGTGTGAAGATATTTGATTGGCATGGGGGGCCTACTTTCTGGTCTGCTACGGACGCTAGAAAAGGGATTGTACCCCAATTTGCAGTCCTAAATTTCTTGTCTCGAAGCGGGTGACGTTTGACGATGTCTGGCTCGCTTCTAGTGTGAATTTAGGGGCAAAGCCGTAACTGTCAAAATCTACCATCAAAAGGGATGCGGAAATTGACGTTTTCACGTCGCGCCGCGCCTCCGCCCCGTAAATCGCATCGTCATATTGACTGAAACTACTGCCAAGCGCCAGTTGCCCTTGGCCTCCAAGGATTGGTTTTGCGTGGGTATAGGTCACGCCAAAACCCGCCTGCGTGTGGGTCAGCGCGGCACTGTCGGTGTCTGTACGGCCAATTTGGGTGCTCCAGGAGAGTGCAGATCCGTTTGCCAGAGGCCGAAACCACTGCGCACTCAGGTCTGCCGTCACGCCCGATCGGAGCGCACTATCCTTGCGGTCTGAATATCCGGCTGACGCGGCCCACGTAAATTGACGCCGCTCGGGGCGGGCATAGGTCTGCTTCCACATAACGCGCAATTCGTCAGCGAGCGGGGTCTCCGATGTCCACAAACGGCCAAAGCTGACGGAAACAGACTGGCGCGGGGCATTGGGTCCGAAAACAAAATCACGCCCGACCGTGCCTTCAAGCCGACGATACGAGAAATCCGACGCATCTACACCTACAGGCACAGCATTATCGGTAATGATAACGTGGTTTTCGGTCCACTTTAATCCTATGAAATTGCGAAATTTCTGCTGCTCACTCAGTGTGTAACGCAGGGTTATACCGCTGGTCATTTCCACGCCCGAAAGAGGCACCGCAGTTGGGTCGGCAAAAACCAGTCCACCCAGGACGATAGTGTTGTCACGGGGGGCGTTGTTGACATTGTTGCTAGGCGTCAGTCCAAATGAAAGACTGACTGACCAAGGATTGGTTTTTCGCACATAGCCAAAATCGCGGATGGCACGGGCGCGTAGCTGTGGGTTAGGGGCGACGTGGCTGGCGCGGCGCAACCAGAACTGCGCCCGCGTTTTCCGCCCGTCGGATGACAGTGCCTGTGCCATTGCAAGTGCAGCGCCGTAGCGTTCGACATCACGATTAGCGGTTTGCCAGGCTCTCCGGGCGGCTATTTGTGCCTCGGGCAGGCGGTCAAGCTTTCGCAGCGCATGAGCGTGCAGGATCAGACCTGCCGTGTCATCGGGGTCGCGCTGGAGCAGTACATTGGTTATCTCGAGCGCGGCAATATCCTGACCGCTGCTAACAAATTCTGCGGCAGCCAGACGTGCCTCTTCGGGCGATAGCGTGGTCTGAGAGATCCCAGCCCCGGCAAGGCATAGCCAAACCATAACTGCGGATCGTTTCATCAGGGGCAAGTGGGAGCAGGGGTGACACAACTGGCTATAATACCGCCGGTTTCGCGCACGTTTATTCCTTCAACAAAGACGATTCCGGCGATCTCTTTGCCGCCAGGGCCGGCAAATACGCCTTCCCAGCTTCCTGTTGCTGTTGCCACGTTCGCGCTGTCATATTCTGTCGCGGTCGCGGATTTGATGACCGCATTAGCAAAATCAATTTGGCCGCTGCCGTTGTTGGCCAAGGAAATGTAGCCGTCGAGCGCGACAGGAGCTACCCCTGCAGTATTGTATGCCTGACGGTTATTCACGATACCGGTGACCGCACCAATTCCGTCAAAGTCGTCAAAGTCTGCTGACATCTGAACCACACCGGTGACGTACTGGATACCG
>JAPKCR010000138.1 GCA_026421135.1 Sulfitobacter sp.
CCTTTGAGGTCAGGTAGTCATTCGCCAAAAGCTCTGTATATGCGATCGTCACCGTGATCCGGCTGATCCCCAGATGGGCTGCTAATTTTCGAGTAGACGGTAGTTTTTCGCCCGTGCCAAAACGTCCGGTTAGAATTCCTTGGGCAATCATCTGCTGGATCTGCTGTTGCAGCGTGCCCTGTGCGTCGGGGTGCAGGAAAAATGTTTCAATAGGAAGCGCCATACAATTCAGCCTAAGCTGGACTTAGATGCGGCGCAATCTGGCATTATGGGCCAAACCCACAAAAAAGGCCCCGACAAATGCCGAGGCCTGATTATCTTCTAAGCGGCAGAGCTTATGGGCAAGCAGCAGTGTAGCGCTGACCAGCCGAGTTCTGATAAACGCACTTACCAGACGCTGTGCGACCCATATATGCACCAGCAGCTGCACCAGCCAAGCCACCCAGAACAGCACCCTTGGCGCGGTCACTGTCGTTGGAAACGACTGCACCCAAGGCGGCACCCGCAGCTGCACCCGTCAAGGCAGACTGGTTTTGTGTGTCACATGCAGCGACAGCGCCAATAAGTGGCAGGATCATCAAAAACTTCTTCATATTACTCTCCGAATTACGTTCACTGGATAAACGCAGTGTGATGGAAAAAGTTCCAGCTTAATTTCAGCGATCGGCAACAATTGGCCGTGTGATCCTGCAGCGCTCTGCCTGGCTCACACGATCAACATGTGGTTCTATCCAAATACGCGTCCCATTGCATTGTCGACGGCCGTGATGATTTCATCAATGTCGTCTTTCTTCGCGATAAGGGCAGGGCTGAAACACAGCGTATTGTTCTTGCCCGGTAAGGACCTATTGGTCGCGCCGATGATGACACCTTGGGCCATACAATCGGCCACCACAGCCTGTACCATTTTTTCAGCAACAGGAGCGCGGGTGCTGCGGTCTTCGACCAGCTCGGCCCCAAGGAACAAGCCTTTGCCGCGCACCTGGCCGATGACCGAATACTTGTCTGACAGCTCTTCGAGCTGTTCGAGCATATAATGGCCCATGTCAGTTGTGTTCTGCAGCAGATTTTCGCGTTCAATAATCGCCATGTTTTCGATGCCTGCCGTAGGGCCGGCGGTACAACCGCCAAAGGTCGAAATATCGCGGAAATAGTTCATCGGATCAGCGGCGTTGTCCTTGAACATGTCGAACACTTCTTCGGTGGTCACAAGGCAGGCGATGGCGGCATAACCCGAGGCAACACCCTTGGCCATTGTGACCATATCCGGCTTGATGCCGTAATGCTGGTAGCCGAACCATTCGCCGGTGCGTCCAACACCGCAGACAACTTCGTCGATGTGCAATAGAATGTCATATTTCCGGCAGATTTCCTGAACCCGCTCCCAATATCCATCCGGAGGCGTGATAACACCGCCACCGGCCGTTACAGGCTCTAGGCACAGCCCGCCAACCGTATCGGGCCCTTCGGCAAGGATGATCTTTTCAATCTGATCGGCAGCCCAGACGCCGTAGTTATCCTCGGGCGCGCCGTCTTGTTCAAATTTGCGATACTCAAGGCAGTGCGGCACCCGCACGAAGCCGTCGGTAAACGGGCCGTATTGCGCATTGCGTTCATCCTGACCGCCAGCGGACAAGCAGGCAATGGTCGTGCCGTGGTAGTCGCGGTCACGGTACAGAATTTTGTGCTTTTTGCCGCCATAGCGTTTGTGGGCGATCTGGCGGACCATCTTAAAGCCCTTTTCGTTCGCCTCCGAACCAGAGTTGCAATAGTAAACCCGGCTCATCCCCGGCATCTTTTCGATCAGCTTTTCGGCAAATATTGATCCCGGGATCGACCCGGCAGAGCCCGCAAAATAGTTCAGTTTGATCAACTGGTCGCGCACGGCATTGGCGATGCTTTCGCGGCCATAGCCAACGTTGACGGTCCACACCCCGCCCGAAACAGCGTCAAGGTGCTCTTTGCCCTTTTGGTCCCAGACCCGCATGCCTTTGCCTTCGACAATGATACGAGGGTCGGTTGTTTCATAGGGTTTATGTTGGCTTAGGTGGTGCCAGATATGGGCACGGTCTGCCTCGACAATACGGGAGATGTCGTTCTCATTGAATGTACCGTCCATGGGGCTGACCTTTCGAATTTATGGATGAGGGAAGGCGTGTTTACACAGCCTAGTTTGACATAACATCAGCGCAAATGGGAAGGGTGCAGTAGGGCCAGTCGGAATCTATCATTAGGTCCAGTCGGTGGCGGGGGTGCTGGATTTGTTCCTACATCGGCAACGAAGTGCCGTCTTCTTCCAAAGAAAACGGTTCGGGATTTCTGAAAAATTCCTGCCAGCTTTGCGGATGTAGTCTGAATTATTCGGGCGTTCAGTCTGGTTCTGAAGGCTGCAATTGCAAAGCACGCGGCGTAAACCGCGTGCTTTGACATAGCTTACTTGGGACGAAAGCTGCTTTTGGGGCGCTTAGGCGCAGCTTCGCCGCCTTTTGGTTTGCCCGCAGGCTTGCCGCCCTTTGGTTTGCCGCCAGCTTGACCCAGCTTGTTTGGTGGCACAAAGCGCTTTGACGGATCAGCGGCACGCGCCTTGTAAGGTTTGTCTGCGGCCGGCTTTGCGTCCCCGCGTGGCGCGTCTGGCTTCTCTTTCTTCCAGACTGCTTTCGCCTTTGGCTTGCCATCTGGCGCTGCAAAGGCGTCGGGTTTCGGGTTCGACTTTGCCTTGGGCGCGGCACCTGCCTTCATCGGGGTGCGTTCAGTCTTGTGCGACTTTGGCGGGCGTTCGCCTTTGGGCGCGCGCGGTTTTTCGAACTTGGGTTTGTCACCGCGTGGTTTGTCGCCCTGTGGCTTTGGGCTGCGCGGCTTTTCGCTGTACGCGACAGGCGCTTCTGCGGGTTCGGCGCGAGGTTTGCGCGGTTCCCTTGGTGCGTCGGGGTCATAGGCTGGACGTGCGGCACGATCGGGGCGGGGGCCGCGGTCGGGCTTGGGGCCGCGGTCAGGTTTTGGGCCACGGCCGCCGGGCTTGGGGCCACGCGACAGGTCGGGTGCCTTGTCCAGTTTAGTGACGATTGCGCCGTCTTCGACTTTCATATCGGGGCCAAGCGCGTTGGTGAATTTGGCCTCGGACGTCGCAAGGATTTCAACAAACGTGTGGCTGGGCTGCACGCGGATTGCGCCAACGTCATCTTTGGTCAGATCACCCATGCGGCAGATCATCGGCAGAATGGTGCGTGGTTCGGCGTCTTGGTTGCGCCCGACCGAGATCGAGAACCATACAGATGGTCCAAAATCGCCACGCGGTTTTTCATCGGCAGGTGTACCGGGTTCGGCCAACTGTTCGGGTGCGGATTGACGGGCGCGGTACAGGTTTACAAACGCCGTCGCCAACTGTTCGGCGCTGAATTGTTCGACCAGATTGGCGACAAAGCCTACCGCATCATCAGGGATCGGATCAGACCATGCAGAATCAGCCAGCAAACGCTTTTCATCTTCGGCGTTGACCTCTTCGGCCGAGGGCGGGTTGGCCCATTCGACTTTCAGCTTGGCACCACCGATCAAACGGTTCGCTTTGCTACGCAGTTTCGCAGGCACGATCAGGGCAGACACACCTTTGCGACCCGCGCGGCCCGTCCGGCCGGAACGGTGCAACAACGTGTCCGAGTTCGATGGCAAATCGGCGTGGATAACCAGTTCGAGGTTAGGCAAATCGATGCCACGCGCGGCAACATCTGTTGCAATACACACGCGGGCGCGGCCATCGCGCAGCGCTTGCAACGCGTTTGTCCGTTCGGATTGCGACAGCTCGCCCGACAACGCCACGACCGAGAAACCCCGGTTCGTAAATCGTGTAGTCAAACGCGCAACAGCAGCGCGGGTATTGCAGAATACGATGGCGTTCTTGGCCTCGTAGAACCGCAAGACGTTGATGATCGCGTTTTCCGTATCGCGCGGGTGCACGGTCAGGGCGCGGTATTCGATGTCGGTATGCTGCTTGGCCTCGCCGATGGTTTCGACGCGCTGTGCGTTGCGTTGATAGGATTTCGCCAGCTTGGCAATCGCCGCTGGGACGGTCGCAGAGAACAGCAATGTGCGGCGTTCTTCGGGGGCTTCAGAAAGGATGAACTCAAGCTCGTCCCGGAACCCGAGGTCCAGCATTTCGTCGGCTTCGTCCAGCACCACGGCGCGGATGTCCGACAGGTTGATGTTGTTGCGCTTGATGTGGTCGCACAACCGGCCCGGTGTGGCGACAACAACATGCGCACCGCGGTCCAGTGCACGCCGTTCGGTGCGCGTGTCCATGCCGCCAACACAAGTGGTGACCACCGCGCCGGCCGGGCCATAGAGCCATGTCAATTCGCGGCTGACCTGCATGGCCAGTTCGCGGGTGGGGGCAATGATCAGCGCAAGCGGCGCGCCGGCATGGCCGAATTTCTCGGAGCCGCCGAGCAAGGTTGGCGCGATAGCCAGGCCAAAGCCAACGGTCTTGCCTGATCCGGTTTGTGCCGATACCAAGAGGTCAGCGTCGGCAAGAGCCGGATCTGTGACCGCCTGTTGTACGGGTGTGAGCGTTTCATAGCCTTGTTTGGCAAGCGCGTCTGCGAGGGTTTGGATCAACGGTAAGTCCTGACTGAATAAAAAAGGGGCGGCAAAAATGCGCGCGGCACGGCAATGGCGCGCACGCCAGCCGAGTGTTGCGCCTGTCCCTAATCGCTTGAGTCCCGAATGTACATGACTTTGTCGAAACCTGTGAATTCTGGACCGAACGTGGTTTCGCGGGATTTGCCACGCAAAGGCGGAAAGGTGGCAATAAGCGATCACATCGCGATGCAGGTCACGCTACGCCCCGTTTGGCCAAAGCCTGAACAATGGTGGCTTTGGGCCGTGGCGTATGCCCATGGTTCGTTCAGGTCGGGGGGTATAGCCTAGCTGCTGGCGATGGGTAAAAGCCAGCTTAGTAGCTTGATCAAGGGTATGATTGGCAAAGCGCTGATTGAAATAGCACCTGATTCTAAAGATGTCCGAGCGACAATGGTAAGTGTGACCAGCAAGGGCCACATATTGCGCGAGCGCATCCTCAGGGAGGTTTCGCGCCGAAGCGCAGAATATAAACGATTGCTTGGGCTTAGCTAAAATTGGCTGGCTGGCTTGAAATTAGCCTCGTCAAACACACTCTTTTCATGTAGAACAAAAAGTGAACATATGGAGGGATGCATGAAACCCGATTCCCAATTTGCCCAAGTGATTTCCCTGTCAGACAAGCGCCTGATCAAGGACGTGCCGGCCCCGCATTTGGGCGGCGCAATCTTGCGCGACGCGCTGCTGGATGCGCCCTTCGATGCGGCGGCAACGGGATTTGTGCTGGCGTGTTTGCCCGACAGCAAGGATCCGGTGATGTGGATTCAGGACCGCATGTCGCGGCGCGAAAACGGGCGGCTTTACGGGGCGGCGTTGCGCGGCTTTGGTTTCAACGGCAACATCCTGCGGGTCGAGGTCAGCCATCCCCGCGACGTTCTATGGGCGATGGAGGAAGGGGCGGCTTGCGCGGGTCTGTCTGCCGTGGTGGGCGAAATTCATGGCGCGCCCGAGGTGCTGAGTTTCACCGCCACGAAACGGCTGGCGCTGCGGGCCGAAGGCTCGGGTGTGCCGCTGTGGTTAATCCGGTCTGGCGATCATGGCGCGCTGAGTGCGGCGCGCGAACGCTGGCGGCTGCGGTCGCGGCCATCAGGGGCCAACCGCTACAACAGCCAAGCCCCCGGCGCACCAATATGGGAGGCGGATTTGTTCCGTGCCCGTGGCCGCGCACCCGGTGTCTGGACGGCAACTTATGACACGGCAGCACAGCGACCTGCAGATCGTCTCAGTCTACTTCCCAGACTTGGCGATGGAACGCTGGCGGCGGATCATCACCCAGCATCGCACGCCACCGGCGGATGATGTGCCCGTGGTGCTGGCCCGTGATGGGGCCCATGGCCCTGTTATTCACGCGATGAACGCAGTGGCCCGTGCGCGTGGCATTGATGCTGGTGCGCGGGTTGTCGACGTGCAGGCGATCTATCCTGATTTGCATGTGGAGCGCGCGGATGCTGCGGGTGATTACAAACTGCTGGAACGGTTGGCCCATTGGGCGCGGCGCTGGTGCCCGTGGACGGTACGCGACGGGCAGGACGGAATCGTGATGGATGTCACTGGTGCTGCGCATCTATTCGGAGGAGAAGCCAAGATGCTGCGCGACATGGCCACACGTTTCAAGATGCAGGGGCTAAGCGTGCGGCTGGCCATGGCTCCGACACGCGGCGCGGCGCAGATGCTGGCGCGCCATGGGGCTGCATCTGTGGTGTGTGACACGGATACGTTGATGGCACAGCTTGCCCCGCTGCCGGTGGCGGCCCTGCGGCTGAACGATGATATGCTGCGACTGCTGACGCGGCTGGGGCTAAAGACCATCGGCGCGCTGGCGGATGTACCACGGGTGGCGCTGATGCGGCGGT
>JAPKCR010000777.1 GCA_026421135.1 Sulfitobacter sp.
ACCTGACAGATTACAACGGCATTAATTGAAGTTTTTCAGCGAAAAATCTGACGCTGACAGATGACCCGACCTGTTTGAAAAAAGCGACGCTGGTTCTGGTCACGGTCAAGACTGCTGACACCGCTGCAATGGCCCGGAAAATCAGCCAAAATACCCCTCAGGATGCGGTTGTGATCAGCTTGCAAAACGGGATGGAGGCAGCGCAAACTCTTCGGGATATCTTGCCCACGTATGACGTTCGCGCCGGTATGGTGCCGTTCAACGTCGTGCCCACCGGTCCCGGATACTATCACCGGTCCACCAGCGGTGACATTGTGATCGAAGCGGGCCAGAAGGCCTTGGCTGACCGCCTGTGCCAACCGAATTTGGCATTTACGCAAAGCGACAATATCGCAGCCGTCCAATGGGGCAAGCTGCTGATCAATTTGAATAACGCGCTGAACGCTTTGTCCGGTATGACGCTTCAGGCACAACTGCTCAGCCGCCCTTGGCGTAGTATCATGGCGGCACAAATGGCCGAAGCGCTTAGTGTGCTAAAGGCGCACGGCATTCAGCCGCGATCAACGACACCTGTGCCGTCAGGCCTGATCCCATGGGTGCTGCGTCTTCCAACGCCGATCTTTCAACGCATCGCAGCCAAAATGTTGACCATTGATCCCACGGCACGCACGTCGATGTCTTATGATCTTGAGGCAGGCAAACCGACCGAGATTGAGGCCCTTCAAGGACTGATCATTCGATTGGGCGCTGAAAAGTCGGTGCCGACGCCGCTATGCATGCGGATCAGGGCGCACATTAACCAAGCCCAAGCCGCTGGGCGGGGGCTACCAAACATGTCTCCGGCGGATATTTAGGTAACGATCGACGTCAGGACGAGGAAGATAAGCGCAGACATGGTGGCTGCTGCGGGAACTGTGATTACCCAAGCCGCGATGATGGTCATGAAATGCGACCGTCGTACCAGCTTGCGGCGGCGGCGTTCCTCAACGGCAATGCGTTTGACCTGACCAATGGTGGCATCCGGTTTGCGCAACCGCCGTTCCATATGCCATTCGCGGTAAAACCCCACGCCAAACACGCCGCCAACGGCGATATGTGTCGAACTGACTGGCAGCCCAAGCCACGACGCCACAATAACTGTGATCGCAGCTGACAGTGCCACGCAATAGGCGCGCATGGGGTTAAGCTTGGTAATCTGGCTTCCAACCATGCGGATCAATTTTGGCCCGAACAGGAATAAGCCGAACGAGATACCGAAGGCACCGATCACCATGACCCAAGTAGGGATTGCGACTTTGGCTTCAAAGCCGCCAAATTCGGTTGCGTGGACAATCGCGGCCAATGGACCGACTGCATTGGCGACATCATTGGCCCCGTGGGCAAAGCTTAGCAAAGCGGCAGAGAACACCAGTGGCAAGCCAAACAGTACCTTCACCGATTTGTTGCGGTTTTCCAGCCCTTCAGAGGCGCGGAAAATGGCCGGGCGTGACGCGGCATATGACAAAATCCCCACAATCAAACCGATGAACAAAGCCATGCCAATATCGATGTGAATGATCTTTTTCAGGCCCTTCATCGCCAGATAGGTGGCGAAAACGCCAATCATAACGCCGATTAAAATGGGAACCCACCGACGCGAGGCCGCGATTTTGTCTTCTTGATACAGGATCTTTGCTTTGATCAGGGCCAGAAAACTGGCGGCAACGACCCCGCCCAAGACCGGTGAGATAACCCAACTTGCTGCAATCATGCTCATCGATGGCCAGTTTACGGCCGTTAAGCCCGCAGCAGCGATACCAGCGCCCAACACACCACCAACGACC
>JAPKCR010000778.1 GCA_026421135.1 Sulfitobacter sp.
GTATTTACTGGGCGCTGATAGGGCGGGTCATAGGTAATGTCCGTGCCAGACAAATGAATTGAGCCGCTTGTGGGCGTTTCGAACCCGGCAATACAACGCAGCAACGTGGTCTTGCCGCACCCGGACGGGCCGAGCAACGTAAAGAATTCACCCTTTTTGATGCTAATCGAAACATCGCCAAGCGCAGTAACTGCGCTTGCACCCGTCCCATATATTTTTCCGACGTTGCGCGCATCGATCGCGATATCTGTGTCCACGAACAGTTCCCCTGCTTCGACTTTCAGTTTGCGTTGCGGGTCGGCACTAAGCAAGGAAATCTGTAAGCATTTTCGGACGTTGATGAGCCCAAGGCGCTGCCTGCTCAATTTCTGCACAAAGTGCTATCAGTGTCGCGTCATCGCCAAATGGTGCTGCCAGGTGGACGCCGACAGGCAGGCCGTTGTCTGTCCAATGCAGCGGTACCGTTGCGGCGGGTTGACCGCTTGCATTGAAAGCAGCACAGAACGGTGAATATTCGAACACGCCCCCTGCGCCCACGCGATAATTTTCATAGTCGTCGCGATCATGCGTGAACCGCCCGACAAGGGCCGGGGGTTCGGCCAAGGTCGCGGAAAGGATAATATCAACGTTGTCGAATGCCGCTGCCATCTGGCGGCCATAGGCGTGGATTTTATTGACGGCCCCCAGATATGCGGAACCTGAAATCCCGGATGCATAAGCCAAAGCACTGCGTGCAACGCCCTGAACATCGCCCTGACGCAGATCGCGTCCCTTGGCCTTGAGGGTATTTTCGATCCAAAGCGCAGTTCCGCAAGCGACGATCTTGGTCCACGCGTGCATCATTCCTTCGTGGTCTGCTTGGGGGCAACCGGGTGACACGTGATGGCCTAGATCTTCTAATATCAGGGCTGTCTTTTGCACGGCCTCCACGCAGGCGGGGTCAATGGCACCGCCGGTAAATGTGGTGTCGCACAGTGCGATGCGCAGGCGGCGCGGCGGGCGGGTGATGGCTTGGCTATACGACATTTCCATCGCGGGGGCCGCATAGGGGGCACCGGCGTCCGGGCCGGCGCAAGCATCCATCATCGTGGCATTGTCGCGCACCGAGCGGGACAGGAAACCGTCGATCGCCATGCCCCCCCAGCCTTCGCCCGCGGCTGGACCGTCAGGAAAACGGGCGCGTGTCGCCTTGAAGCCGAACAATCCGCAGCTCGAAGCGGGGATGCGTACCGAACCGCCCCCGTCGGACCCGTGCGCCATGGGCACAATGCCTGCGGCAACCGCAGCACCTGATCCGCCGGATGATCCACCAGACGTATGAGACAGGTTCCAAGGATTTCGGGTCGGCCCACCGTAAACGCTGGATTCGGTGACAGGGCCGATACCGCCCTCGGGCGACGTGGTACGCCCGAAGGTGACTACGCCCGTGCTGCGCATGCGGTCGTAAATAGCGCTGTCATAGGAATAAACCGTGTCCTTTAGCAGGTTCGATCCGCTGTGAGAGGGGAAATCCTTGGCCTCGGCCCCGAGGTCTTTCATCAAGAATGGCACGCCCTTGAATGGACCGTCCGGCAAACCCGCCTTGATTGCTTGGCGCGCCGTTTCTTCCTGCAGCAAGACAACGGCATTCAGGTGCGGGTTAAACGCGGCAACCCGTGCCAAAGCGTCGTCCAGCAGTTCATCGGGGGACGCCGCGGCTGATGCGACTTGCTGCGCTAGAAATGTTGCGTCTTCTTGATCATAGGTTTCCATGTGCTGAATCCTTTGCGGTCCAATTCAGCAGATGGGCACAGCCATCGCCGGATAACTAAGGCTAACTTA
>JAPKCR010000139.1 GCA_026421135.1 Sulfitobacter sp.
CTTTGAGGCGCTCAAGCGTCGCAAGATCGGTTTCGTCCAGTACATAACGCCCCAGATCACCAGTCGCTGGCAACCCAATCCCAGATAGCCGTGCCCGCAATTCGGCCTTTTCGTTCTCAAGCTCTGCCTGTCGGCGTGGCAAGTCCAGCAACCCGGTTTGCGCGCGGCTTTTCAATTCTTCCAGCGCCTTTAGGTGATCTGCCG
Source organism: Sulfitobacter sp. (assembly GCA_026421135.1). Taxonomy (GTDB): domain Bacteria; phylum Pseudomonadota; class Alphaproteobacteria; order Rhodobacterales; family Rhodobacteraceae; genus Sulfitobacter. The sequence continues at coordinate 205 of JAPKCR010000139.1, forward strand.
CGGCCAACGCCTGCGGATCCGGGATCACGTCATTACGCCGCGCGGAGATGATGTCCAACTCGCGGTTGGCCTGCTCAACGGTGGCGGTAAGTGCAACCCGTTTCGTCATTAGATCAAGCAACTGATCTGGCTCTATGTCCAGCGAAGTGGGATACTGCGCAAGGAGCTGGATCTGCTGATCCAACTCGCGCCATTCCGCGGCCAATGGATAAGCTTTCAGCAAACTTTCCAGTTCAAGCTTGCGTAGGGCAAGGTCAGTCTTTTCACGCCGCAAGCCGTCTTCGTCCGCTTGGGCCTTTTCAAGCTCAATGCGCAAACCGCGATAGGCGGACGCACTGACGTCTTGGTCTTTGATCTGCTGGTTAACTTGCGCCAGCGCAGCTTTCAGCTCGGCGAACTCAGATTTTGTGCCGCCCTTACGGTAGATATCAAGCGATCTGGCATTCACGTCCTCTAAAACCTGTGACAGATCGCTGATCCCAGCCGCCGCCGAGAACAAGAGCTTGCCGATGTCGCCTTTGCTTTTGGTGATCTCCTCACCGCCTGCCTCAATTGTTTCGTCATCCAGACACAAAAGCTTGCGGTATTCTTCGACCGTCAGATCGCGCAGCGCAGTCGTAAGAAACGTGTCAGGCGTGAACTGCCCCTGCGCATCCAGCAAATTGGGTTCGCGTTTCGAAAGACGGGTCAGGCTGTGCGCTGCACCGTCGATTTCAAGCACGCCGCCGACACGCAGATTGGCGCGTTGATGTTTGAACGCATAGGGGTCTTTCGTCGGAAAGCCGAACAGCAGCCGTAGATACCCTTCCATCAAAGTCGTTTTACCCGCCTCGTTGCGACCGAACACGATGTGGAAATCCGATCCGCCAGAAGGGGCCGCGCCGAAATCTATGGTGCGATCGGTGAAATGACCAAAGGCTGCCAGATCAAGCTGGCGCAACCGCATCATTCGCCCTGCCCCCGCATTTTCGCAACCATTGACAAGATCGCGTCGTCGGTCAGTCGGGTCAGCAATGTGGCTTGCGCAGCTTCGTCTGGCACCAGATCGCGGCGACGATCCGCGGGCAACAGCGCCAACATCTGCTCCAACTCGCGGCCCAAGCTGTCCAGAGATGCAGGCGAAGCGGCAATGTCATGCATCAACTGTTCGACTTCGCCAACCGCACTATCCGTGGCCACAGCCGATGGCGGGGATACGTCAAACGTCAGTTTTTCCAGCCATAGCCCGCCAATGTTTTCGGCCATCTGCGTAATTTCGGCCTGCCAGAAGTCGGCCAGCTGCCGCAGACGCCACGCCATGGAGGTTTGTCCCACTAAACGCAGGCGTAAGATTGCGGCCCCCCTGCCCGCCTGAGCCCGCAAACAGTCTCGTAGGGCGTCGCGCACGTCTTCGTCCGATGTCGCCCCGTCGACCGCACAATCGCAGGCGCGAAATTCCAGCAAAGACGTCGGCAATTCGGATACGTCAATACGCCCGTCCTGCACTGTCAGAATGCTGGCGGATTTTGGCCCGGCCTCGCCGATGTCACGCCCTTGCGGCATGCCGGGCATCACGATCCAGGGATGTTCGCTATGCACCTGCCGTTTGTGAACATGCCCAAGCGCCCAATAGTCGAATTTCGCCTGCACCAGATCCGAAACCGAACAGGGCGCATAAGGGTCGTGCCCCGCCGCCCCCGTTAGCGAAGTGTGCATCATCGCGATGTTCACCGCGGATGGCACGGGGGCCTTGAACTTGGGCAGCAGGCTGTCGGGGGCATAGCGGTCGCGAAAACTGACACCGTGTATATAGACGGGATGATCGCCAAGCTGGACCATACCACCCTTGCCATCGAACACATGCACATTTGCTGGCAAGGCAATCTCGCCGGCGATGGGGTTTTCCGCATCGTGGTTGCCCTTAATATAGAACACCTGCACGTTGGCCTCTGCAAGCCGCTGCATCTGCCCGGCAAGGTACGCGGCAGTTTTTGCGCTGCGTTCCTGACCATCGTACAGGTCACCCGCAATCAGAAAAGCTGCGACATCTTCGTCGATACAATATTGCACCATCGTTTCCAACGCGCGGCGACTTGCGTTGCGGACTTGTGCTACAAGCCTGTCGTCTTTCAGCGCCAAGCTGCGCAAAGGTGAGTCCAGATGCAGGTCGGCAGTGTGCAGAATACGAAGTGTCAAACAAATGGGCCTTGTCGCAGGAAAATCAGCTGTGCATTCTTTGTCACGCAGTTCACTTTCGGTTGCAACCACTGGCTCGTGCTTTGATCCTTTGAACCAAAGCGGTATGACACCGATAAACCTGTTCCGGAAAGCACGCCCATGTTTACGCCTGAAGTTCCCCTGACCCAAGATCTTGTGCTGGTTGGGGGCGGGCACGCGCATGCGTTGGTCTTGCGCAAATGGGGAATGGACCCGTTGCCGGGTGCGCGGCTGACGGTCATCAACCCAGGCCCGACCGCACCTTATACCGGGATGCTCCCCGGACATGTCGCCGGTCATTACAGCCGTGACACGCTAGAAATTGATCTGGTGCGTCTGTGCCGTTTTGCCGGTGCGCGGCTTGTTCTAGCCCATGCCACAGATATCGACCGAACCGCCCGTCTGATCACCGTCGAAGGCCAAGGCCCGATTGCCTATGATGTCGCGTCGATCGATGTCGGTATCACCGCGAAAATGTCGATCCCTGGGTTTGGCGAACATGCCGTCGGGGCCAAACCGCTGGATGTCTATGCGCAGCGCTGGCGCGACTTTGTTTCCGCGACAAAGGATGGATCAGCAGACCCCACCGTTGCCGTTATCGGCGGCGGGGTTGCGGGGTGCGAGCTGGCCTTGGCAATGTCCCACGCGTTGCGGCACGCAGGTGTTGACCCGGCGGTCACGGTGATCGAGGCAGGGCCGAGGATCTCAGGCGTTGGCGACACTGCGCGGCGCAAATTAATGAAAGCGATGTCACAGGCCGATATTGCCCTGCGCACCGATGCAAAAGTCACGCAGATCAACGCATCGCAGGTGGTACTAAAGGGACAAGAGCCGGTGCAGGCGGCGTTCACGGTTGGTGCAGCCGGCGCATTTCCGCACGGATGGCTGGCCGACACTGACCTGCCCCTGATCGACGGGTTCATCGAAACCACACCTGATCTGAGTATCACAGGGGATGCGTCTGTCTTTGCTGTGGGCGACTGTGCCGCGATGCCCTTTGCGCCGCGCCCCAAGGCCGGCGTATTTGCGGTGCGCGCCGCGCCCGTCTTGCACCATAATCTGCGCGCCGCATTGACGGGTGCCCCCCGTAAGACGTTCAAACCGCAAAAGAACTATCTCAAGCTAATCTCGCTAGGTGGCAAATCCGCCATGGCCGAGAATTTCGGCTTTGCGTTTTCCGGCCACCTGCTGTGGCGCTGGAAGGACCGGATTGACCGCGCATTTATGGATAAGCTGGATCACCTGCCCCAGATGCAACCCGCAAAAATCCCCGAAACTATAGCCCTTGGCGCGCGCGACATCATGCAGGAAAAATCCCTGTGCGGTGGTTGCGGGGCCAAGGTGGGTGCGGCACCACTAGCAGATGCCCTTTCGACGCTCGACAGTCACAAAAACCCTCAGGTCGTAACGGGTGTGGGGGATGACGCTGCGGTGGTGAAACTGCCTGGGGGCGGATTTCAAGTGCTTAGCACAGATCATCTGCGCGCAATGGTTCACGACCCGGTTCAAATGACCCGCATCGCTGCAGTCCATGCTTTGGGGGACGTTTGGGCGATGGGCGCCGCACCACAGGTCGCCCTGTCCAGTCTTATCCTGCCACGCATGTCGCCCCCCCTTCAGGCCCGCACCTTGCGCGAGATCACTGAGACAGCGCGTGCGGTATTTTACGCCGCAGGGGCCACGTTGGTCGGTGGCCATACGACGATGGGCGCAGAGCTGACCATTGGGTTCACCGTGACCGGTACGCGGGATACGATGCCCATCACCATTGCAGGTGCGCAACCCGATGACGTCTTGCTGTTGACGCGCCCGATCGGGTCTGGCGTCATGATGGCTGCCCATATGGAAGGGACCGCAAAAGGGCGCGATGTTGCCCGTACCTTAGCCATCATGCAGCAGCCGCAATCAAAGCAGGCGGAAATCCTTCGGGATGCCCATGCGATGACAGACGTCACCGGATTTGGCTTGGCGGGCCATGTGCTGGCGATATGCAAAGCCTCGGGCCTGTGCGCGACCCTTAGGCACGCCGATATTCCGATTTACGATGGTGCCCGCGCTTTGTCTGACGCCGGTGTCGGCTCCTCGCTTTTGCAGGCAAACCGCGACAATGCGCCGACCACAGGGATTGATGACCCGCTGATCCATGATCCCCAGACGGCAGGCGGGCTTCTTGCGGCGCTCCCCCGAACGGCCGCAGAACGTGCCCTAAAGCAGCTTGAAAGCAAGGGATTGCAAGGCTGTATCATCGGCATGCTTCAAGATGGTGCGCCTTCGATAACTCTTAAGTAATACGCTGCGCTAAATCCTGTGCTGCTTGGGCAAGCGTGCTGTCGTGCAAGTCATCCAGTTCAATCACTTGCGCCGCCGTTTCGGACCGCGCCATGGATTTCGCATAACGTGGATCATAGTGCGCTGACACCAGCTCTGCGGCCAATTCCTCCCACGCGCCCTCATCCGCCAAACCGTGCCAAACCGAGATCACATCGCCTGCGTGATATGGGCACAGCATATTAATCTGACGATGCAAGTGCGCGCTGTCTTCAGTCAAATCGGCGTACGCTGTTGCTAAAAATCGTGCCCGCGCGGCAATCGGTGCCCTGATTTCAACCCGCGGGGCAATGCGCATCGCATGCCACAGGGCTGACGGCACCACCCGCGCGCCAATTTTGCTGCTCTCCGCCTCGACCCAGGTCATGCGGGTCGGATCCATATTATTTAGTTCAGTCACAAGCCGCGTCTCGAACATCTTTTGCGATGGCTGCCCGCCAGTTTGCGCGCCGAACAGCGATCCACGGTGGTTCGCCAACCGCTCAAGATCAATGACTTGCGCACCAGCTTGGGCAAGATGATCCAGCAACCGCGTTTTCGCTGTGCCGGTTCCGCCTTCAATCAGGGTCAGCTTGTGGGGCACGGGGGTGTCATAAACGGTACCGACCACCAACCGCCGGTAGCTACGATATCCACCGTGCAGCAACTGCACCCGCCAGCCGATCTGTTCAAGGATCGTTGCGAATGACGCCGACCGCTGGCCCCCGCGCCAACAATAGATCAACGGCTGCCATCCACCGGGTTTGTCGGCCAGCGGCCCCATCAAATGCAGCGCCGCGTTCTGCGCCACCAACGCAGCCCCGATCTTGCGGGCCATAAAGCTGCTGTCTTGCTTGTATATCGTCCCAACCTTCGCCCGCTCTGCATTGCTGAGAACAGGCAAGTTGATTGCCCCCGGAATGTGATCTTCGGCAAATTCATCCGGGGATCGCACGTCAATAAGTGTATCCGCGCCGGAGGCGGCGATATCGGACAAGGCATTGAGGCGGAGAAGGGTCATTGCGCGTTTTCCAAGATGGGTTGGTCTTGTATTAGTCGCTCAGACTGTGGCGTCCAGCACGAAGCACATGCGGCCATCTGCACGCCCCTGTGCATTGGGGCAACGCTCGCGGTCAAATCATCCCGAAACTTGCGCTTTACCAAGGACAATTTTTGACACATTCCCCACAAGCAATCGACAGTCTTGGCAAGTTTCGGTAGTCAGCTTGCAAAGGGTATAGTGTGCAAGGATATAACTCGGATGCAGATTGAGCAGACGCCGCTATCGGGTGTTGTCGTGATAACGCCTTCGCGGTTCGGGGATCATCGGGGGTTTTTCTCGGAGAGTTATAGCGCGAAAGCTTTGGCCGAGCATGGGATCACCATTCCGTTTGTGCAGGACAATCATTCGTTGTCGATGACGCCGGGCACCATTCGGGGGCTGCATTTTCAGGCCCCACCCCATGCGCAGGACAAGCTTGTGCGCTGTGGGCGTGGGGCGTTGTTTGATGTGGCGGTGGACATTCGCAAGGGGTCGCCCACCTACGGGCAGTGGTTCGGGGTTGAGCTTAGCTTTGAGAACGGCAAGCAGTTGCTGGTGCCGGCGGGCATTGCGCATGGGTTTGTCACGCGGACGCCTGAGACCGAGATTATCTATAAATGCTCCAATTATTACGCGCAGGACGCCGAAGGCGCAGTTGCGTGGGATGATCCGGACATCGGGATCGATTGGGGTCTTGGCGATACGTCACCGGTT
>JAPKCR010000140.1 GCA_026421135.1 Sulfitobacter sp.
GTGGAGTAGCTGCCGGACCCGTACCAAGGCACTTTGTAGGGCCACTAATGGCGCGGAGGTTTGCCGCAGTTCGACCGCTTCGTTGGTGAGTCGGTGATTAATCCAGCTCCCGTTGACATAATTTTCGTCCGGAATAATCTCTTCAACCCACCCGCTATCGATTGCGGCCGTCACCGGTTCGAGAAGTGCAGCAATGTCATCCAGATCGCTGGACCTGAACATTGCCATTGCGTCTATGTTTGCGCACAGACTGTAAGAACGGCGACGGAGCCGGGCGTCGTAAAGATGGTTGAGCTCCTCGAGAGCCTCCCTCGCGCTGGGCGCGAGTTCGAGCGCGTGAACGATTGCGACTTCGAGTGACTTTTCATCGATGCTGGAATTATACATGGTGAGGCTCCAATTTCATTTTGTGGTTTTTGTGCACATAATCAGCGGGAGCGCTTTTGCTGACGTGTTGAGATTGTCTGCGGCCAAAAAGGCCTCGCCGACCAGCCTTGGAAACAGAATTGATGAGGGCGTTAACGTCATTTAGGCGGCACTTGGAGCGCCCGGTAAGACGGCCAAGAACGGGCGTCATCGCCGACGACTTTAAATCAAAAGCTCTGTCTTCCAGCGAAACCTCGACGCGGCGAGAAATGTGGAAACGGGTTGGTTTGTGCAAGGAGGCTTGGTTCAGTTCATCTGGAACCTCCACGTCGACAGTATAGGCGTCTTTTCTCAAGCGCGGGTTTGACGTGCCATAGGCCAGCACGGCGAAGCGCTCCCCCTCCTTCTCTACTACGTCGATCACCAGAGCGGGTCTGACCTTCGGTTGCTGCGCGCCCTTCCGTTGATGAGGAAAACGGTAGGCAACGATATTACCCGATTGCAGTGAATCTTTCCAAGACGAGGGAGGTGAAGTTATTGGGTTTCCGGTCATTTGGTTTCCTATTTGATGAAGACCATCAGGTCTGTTCGGGGATTGGAAACGAACCCTGCTATCGGCTGCGCGACAAAAGTGCTGCGCAACCGAAGCTGTGGTCCGGCTATCTAAATCTGTGGGTTTGTTGGTGAGGTGCCGTGGGGCGCGGTCACCTCGGTCCGTCGAAGTCGCTAACAGCCACTCACGCGACGAGCGGTAGTACATCTTGCTCGCCAGGATGGTCTCCAAACGCGTCGATGAGGTCTGACAATTGATCGGAGAGCAGGCAGATGTCTTCGACCCCCGACCATGCCGGGTCGATCATGGCGAAGTGGCCAGCTTCTGGTCTGGCAAGGTCATGGACGTGGGTTAGCGAGAGCAATTCATAGAGGCGGCTTAGATCAGCTTGCAGTCGACGGGTGAGGACGCGTGCTTTGCCTAAATCGTCGATGATGTTGATGGTCGCCCGAAGGGCTTGCTGGCCTCCCAGCAGGAGCGACGCATTTTGCAAAGCCTCAGTGTTGGTGATGGTAAACTCACGCAGGACCGCGAGAGCCGGTTGGTCGATGTAAGACATTTCTGTCCTCCGGTGCAGCGCCGGGTGGGATCACCCGGTGACAAGATCGCCTTCCGTTTTGTTCCTCGGTGTGGCGGGTTGCAGATCCGCTATCCCAGCGGGGGTCAGATCCATGTGTAGGGTTCGTTTCTGGCCGGCCCCTCAACGGAGGGGGGCTGGCACGAAACGAATTCTCACGTGTTCCCTTTTCTTTTCTTGTTCCGGCTTGCCGTTCGCATTCGCGGTTTTCCTTCGAGCCTCTGGCTGGGGGACGGGCAGGGTCGCGCAGCGGTGGTTGGGCCGCTCTGCTTGCCTCTAAAACGCTCTGCTCGTCCCTCGCAATCGCGCGGAACCTTTGGTTCCCTTTGTAGCGGCAACGGACCAGTCTCACGGCTGCGTCAGTGTTTTCTTCCTGAGCAATGTCTTCAACTGGCTGAGCTGCGGCCTTTGCCTTTGCGCGATGGCGATACCAAGTCGCACGAGACTGGTTGAGCCCTTCCCAGGGTTTTTGCTCCTCGATGCTGTTTTGATTCAGATACTCGCCGCGTGACACGGCCCCTTTGGCGCGGCGGCGTTTCTCTTCCGCTACCGCGTTGCGACGACTACGCTCTTGTGTTGGCATCACGATCATCAGGCCAAGCCGTTGCGCGACCTCAGCAGAGATGCCTAACAACTCGGCGATCGTGTCGCCCCCATATAGATATTTGGCCTCAAATCCTGTCTCGATCGCCTTCTCCGCAGCGCGAATAATCCCGGCAACCTCGGTCGGGCCGAGGCCGGGCGTTGCATCGGCGGCCTGTGCTTCGATTTCCGCCGCGATGTTAGAAGACGGGGTGCAGTGCGTGAGGCAGACACTGTACATGTGCAGCCAGGTGTTTCTCAGCCCCGCGGGTATGCGGCCGCCATAGTGGCGCTTGATATCTTCAAGGTCTTGGCGAATTTTGGTGAAGCGTTGCGGCGCAGTCAGACCCTTTGGCATCGCCCCGACGGCCTTGCTCTGTTTGCGGTTAGCACTTGCCGTCTGGCGTGCTTTCAGTTGCGCACGTGTGGGTTGGCCCACGGCAGCATAGATCTTGTCCGCCAGCTTATCAAAATCATGCCGGTACCAAGTCGCGTCTGACACGCGCACTTCCGTCCCCGATTTTTCGTTGATCGTGCCAGGAATTCGAAAAACGCGGGCAGCGTCCTTACATGCAGGATCGGCACCAAACCGCGCTGCGAACTTGATTACGGCGTTCATGGCACCTTGCCACCGCTTCTGAGCTTTTGCCGGCAATGGATTGATCAACCAGATCACAGCGAGTCCGCGACCTGTATGGAGATATATAGAAGGCGTTGGAATTGCCGCGGCATTCAGAGATGTTTGGAACGCCATTTGCACATGGGACGCAGACTTACCCGCCCATTGTGATCGCGTGTGGAAATCGAGGTCGAGATAGACCGCATTCAGCTGCGCAAGGTTCTTGTTGGTGCGCCTTCCGTAGAACCGATTTAAAGATGCGTAGCTGGTGTCGTCCAGCCAGACCGGCAGGACAGCGCAGATTTGTTCAGTGGGAGCGCATTCCGAAATCGGACCTTTGTCCCCAAGCATCAAAAGGCTTGGGTTTCCGCGCATGCGTTCAGGATGCAAACGCCGCAGGTAGTCCTCCGGTGAGGTGACGGTGGGGAACTGGCTGGTTTGGGCGAAATCGGTTGAGGGGCTGTGTTTCATTCACAGCAAATATGTCCCAAGCAACAAACGCAGAAAAAATCAGCCGAAGATTTATGCTGCCCGGAGGTAGATTGATAATTTCGGTGGGCTTCCTGCTCTTCGAAATCTCGCCTTACAAGGAGTTGCCATGAGACGTGAGGCTAAGTCGCCTTGGGTTGCACGTAGGGCGGAAACTGGACCTTCGCTGGCTATCCATTAAGGTCCGTTTAGCGGACGAAGTGAGCTTTCGCTGCAAATGCACCTACGTCTGGTTTCGGCCCCCCGCAGGTGACAGGCAAAAGGATTAATTGGACTAAACTGAAGATGACCAACTATAAGCCCATCAGTCCATTCTTGAGAACAGAAAGTCCGAGAAAAATGGAAAAGTTGCACCGCAGCCAGTTGATCGTAGAATTAAAGCAGAGCTTCCCCGATTTGACCGAAACTCTCAATGCGGAGTCGGGGTTGCTATGTTTTGAGTTAAATGCGTTCTGTCGTTTTACTATGGGAAAAATTGATGAAGGCGACCAAATATCCGTTGCACAGTGTTACGCAATCGCACTCAAATATTATCAAAACGGCACCAGGAAGATGCGCGATGCAATCGACACTTGCTACGTTGAGGATTTGGAATTTCCGTCACCAAAGAAAAAGGACCGAGCTTGGGCTTGGGAGGTTTTCCCCGAGCAGTTGAAAATATTGTATAATAATTTTCATGCTGGAAGGTGAAATCGTACAAACGCCCCCAAGCGGACAAGACAGCTGATGTTAACTCTGAGCCCGACGGAGCATTGCGTCATTGCAGCAGCGGCAAAACGTATGGTCTTTGCTGCGAAAGTCAGACTTTTCATCAATAACACTCCTTCTTTCAAATAGGACGTCACTCAATTCACATTTCTTGGATGAACGATCTCGCACATGTCCGCAAAAGGGCCGTTCGTGCGCGGTGCAGCATTTGGTAACATGGGCTCAGATCTGCCCTTCGCGGCGGTCTGCAACGCAGGACAAACCGAGCTTTCGCCGCGCGCGCACGAATGGCTGCTACCAACGCGTTCGGACCGAGCCAATGTTGAAAACACCCCTGCCAATTGAGCGTGTGAAATGCATGCGTGGTTGCAATTAGCGAAAGTCGGTCAGCTAAATGAAACCGGCACTTTTCGGCTTCTGTCGACGGTGAGCGAGAATACATCCGGGCGGGCATAGTGGCCGCTTGCATCGAATTTTCTACGAGAGGCGCGGGCAGCGGATACATCTATATCGGCCCAAAGAAGTCCCTTTTCGCGGTGCATCGGACCGGCTGCGATACCACCGAAAGGTTCATAAATGACGGCGTCGCCGGGATTGACCCATTCATCGTTGTTTGGGAATAGAATGTCGCGATGAGGGATACCTTCGGGAATGTCAGACGCCTCAAGCGCCGTTGCGCATCCAATGACCCAACACCCGCCCTCGCGCGCGATGTGCTGCATAGTGGCAAGCCACGTGTCACCTGTGTCCCAGGTCGGGGCGACGTAGATGTCGATGTTCTGTGCATAAAGCGCATAGCGCGCCAAGGGCATGTAGTTTTCCCAACACAGTAACGCGCCGATACGCCCGACCGCAGTTTCGACCACGTTCAGGCCAGACCCGTCGCCAAAGCCCCAAATCATGCGTTCGGGGTTGGTCGGCATCAGCTTGCGATGGTTGTTCATGATCCGACCGTCGGCATCAATGATCGCGCAGGAATTGAAAATCGTCGAGCCCGATACATCCCCGTCGATTTCCTGATAGCCGACCACAATGACCATCACGTGCTCTGCGGCGGCTTCTTGCAACGGGGCCATGCCATTGCGGCTGAGGTCGATGGAATTGGCTTGTGTCAACGCAAACAATTCATCCGTCTTGCCCATGTCCGCGCCCGGCGACAGTCGCCAGCAAAACGTCGGGTATCCGGGAAACCATGTTTCGGGAAAGACCATCAATTTGGCACCATCTTTTGCGGCCTGCGCGACAAGGTTGATCGCACGCTCCATACTGGCCGCGAGGTTCAGATAGACGGGCGGTTCCTGGATAACTGCGACTTTCATGACGATTTCCTTATTGTTGTGATCAGCCCCGACGTGCTGAGTTTACTCAAAATTGAGCAAGTACGGCGCTAAAATATTTGGTCGATTGGCTGTCCCAGCGCCATTGCTCCCGCATATTCGGCCTGCACCTCTTTTTGCAGCGGATGATACCGCGCGGCCTGAATGTCGCGGAAACGCCGCTCAAGCTCAGTCTTGCGATAGAAGCTCGCGCCGCCAGCCAACTCCATAGCCAGCTCCACCGTCCGGATCGCGTTTTCTTCGACCAGACGTCGGCCAATCATCACGTCATTGATGGTCTCTGCCGAGGGTGCGTTGCGCTCGACAGCTTCGATCATAAAGGTTTGCGCCATGCGTGCCGCGGCCAAGGCCGTATCCATACGTCCGGCAATAGACTGGGTGCGGCTGCAGACCGGTTTCTTTGTGGCAATGTCGATCGCAATTTCTCGCGCGCTTTCGGCAATGCCCAGATACACTGAATAGATCAGCGGAAACGCGATGGTGGCGATCATTTGAAACGCCGGGTGCCACTCGCCCGCTGCGCGTTTGAGGGGGATTTTGTCGTCCGCGATGAACAACCCGTCGATTGTTATGTCATGCGATCCGGTGCCGCGCATTCCCATGGTGCGCCAGGTATCCAGCACAGTGACCTCGGGCGCAGAAAGCGGTACGCCGAAATGCAGGACCGTCTTTTTTCCGTCTTCGTCACTAATGGCACCAGTCATGAGCAGATCACCCGCAGGCGCGCCGGACGAGAACACCTTTCGGGCGGTAATCCGATACCCGCCGTCTACTTTTTCGGCCGTGCCGGAGCCACCAATCCAATCCGATCCGCCCGAACTCAACAACACGATTCTTTCGACGGCGACTCGTCGCAGGAGAGGTTCGACCATAGGACGCGCGGGGTCCTGATGATGCCAACGCCAAGCGGGGATTGCGACTTGGTGGGTATGCATTGATAGAGCAAGCCCAGTAGACCCGCAGGCCCCTGCGATAATGCGCAACATGTCACATAGCGCGCGCACGTCGGCCCCACCGCCGCCAAGCTCAACAGGAACACCTGCCGAAATCAGCCCGGCGCTTTTCAGGTCGGAGTAATTGGCGTCGATAAACCTGTCATTGTCATCATGGTCAACCGCCCTTGCAGCGAACGTTTTTGCCAGAATTTTGGCAGTCTCATTCAGGTTGGCAGCGGTTTTAGCGCGATCAATAAATTTGTTCATAGCGAATTCTCCGTTCCATCAAAATGCA
>JAPKCR010000141.1 GCA_026421135.1 Sulfitobacter sp.
ATATGATAGAGTTATGGGCAACGTGTCACGCAGCAGCGGCTACCACCGGTTCCCACGCGTTTGTGATGACGCAGCCGTATTGTCGCGGTTTTCGTCATCCAGTTTGCGCCATCTCTCAAGCCGTGCGGGGTCGAGCGTACCAGCCTTGACCGCTGCCTGCACGGCGCATCCCGGTTCATGCGAATGGGTGCAATCGCGAAACTTGCATTCAGGGCCAAGCTCGGTGATCTCGGCAAACAGGACGTCCAGACCCACCGATACATCGCTGACGTGCAGCGTGCGCATGCCCGGCGTATCGATTAGCCATCCACCGCCTTTGACAGCATGAAGCGATCTTGAGGTTGTCGTATGGCGACCCTTCGCGTCATCCTCGCGAATGTCGCCCGTTTCTTGCGCATCCTCGGCGGATTTGCCGGCTAAGGTATTCAGCAACGTCGACTTTCCAACGCCGGACGACCCGACAAGGGCGACCGTCTGCCCATCCGAGCACCACGGGGCCAACACAGCGGCAGCGTCAGGCGTCTTGGCGTTCACGATCACCACATCAAGCCCGCGTTGCAGTGCCGTCGCCTGTTCCAAGTATTCGGCGGTGTCGTCAACCTTGTCGGCCTTTGTCAAAACAATCACAGGCTTGGTGCCGGCCTCGTTGGCTAGGGCAAGGTAGCGTTCAAGACGGGCAGGGTTAAAGTCATCGTTGCACGAGGTCACAATAAACAGAGTATCGATATTCGCGGCGATGAGCTGCGGCACCCGGCCACCTTTGGCCGCCCGCTTTAACAGCGACTGACGGTCAAGCCTGCGCACCAGCATGTCGTCGTCAGGGTTCAGCAGCACCCAGTCCCCGACTGCGAAATCGGTGGTGTTTGTTTTCGGGGGTAGCAATAGCCGTGCAGGCCCGTCCACGGTTTCCGCCGACATGCGCGACCGGTGCACGATCGCAATACGCGCGGGCCGCAGGGCGGTTTCGGACGCGTCCAACTGGTCTTGAAAAAATGAAGACCAGCCAAGATCGGCCAACGAGAGTGCGGATGGGGATTTATTTTTCACATCCATTGGATGATCGCGCAGACGCGATGATGCAAGGGGTTCTGGTCAAAAGGCTGATCTTTTCCGGCGCTGGCTGACAGTGCAGAGCGTGAAGGTGTGATCTGCAGGGCGCGGGTGGGAGGCAAAAATCGCCCCCCGACCATTCCTATTAAAGCAATGCTAGCAGTTTGTGCGCCGCCTCTTCAGATGAGGCAGGGTTCTGGCCTGTCACCAACTTGCCATCAGTCACGACGAAAGACGCCCAGTCGTCGCCTTTCTTGTAAGAACCGCCATTTGCCTTCAGCATGTCTTCGACAAGGAAGGGCACCACATCGGTCAGGCCGACGCCTTCTTCTTCGGTGTTGGTAAAGCCTGTGACGGTTTTACCTGACACCAGCGATTTGCCATCCGAACCTTTGGGGTGTTTGAACACGGCAGGCGCATGGCATACAGCGCCAACAGGGCGGTCGCTTGCGGCGAACTCTTCAATCAGGGCCGTGCTGTCTGCGTCTTCGGCCAGATCCCAAAGAGGGCCATGGCCACCGGGGTAAAAGATCGCATCAAAGCCGTCAGCGGATACACCAGAGAGCACAACGGTGTTCGCCAGATCCTTTTGGGCGGCATCATCGGCCTTGAAACGCTTTGTTGCATCTGTTTGCGCATCATCTGAATCGCTGGACGGGTCTAGCGGTGGTTGCCCCCCTTTGGGCGAGGCCAATGTAACCTCGGCACCAGCATCTTTGAACACGTAGTACGGGGCTGCAAATTCTTCGAGCCAGAAACCGGTTTTCTTGCCGGTATCGCCAAGTTTGTCATGTGACGTGAGAACCATGAGGATTTTCATTAAAATCTTCCTTTGTAAATTATTTGCCGGGATAGGCGGCAGACGCCGCATCTGGCGTCCTTGAGAATTCAACCAACGTGACGCGCGGCTGTTCCATTCTAAATGCCGCTTTTTCAGATTCAGGGGGGTTTCCCTACGTCAATGTGGCGTCGCGCGGACCTCGACGTGCTTTTGAATTGGCGTGATCAATAGAACTCTACATTGCGCACGGCGACGTCGACCGCAAATGCCCGACCCACGGCGACGATCCCCAAACGGCGCAGTGCCTTGGGATTAAAGTGCGCATCAGTGCGGTGCGGGTCCAGATCGGCAAAGGCAAACTGAAGTGTTGTCCAGTCATTGGGGGCCTTAAATTCGCTGCGAAAAGATTGCCAAGGTTTTTCCAGATCGGTGGTGCGCAAGCGCAGATCATAGCTTTGACCATTGCCGCAAACATCGATCTTGATCCCAGTCCAAGCGCTTGCGTCAACGGCACCGCCACCTGCCGCAAAATCGAATGCCATTTGTAGGAAGCCGCCATTGTTTTCCAATGACACTTCACCAGTCAGCCGCGTCGCCGCTGCGCCATTGACCACCTCTTTAGAGATCTGACCGCGCGACAGGCCGCCCATGACAGCATCGGGAACAAATTCCCAAGCGGGCGTGATTTTCTGCGTCATAACGTTTGGTCTTTCGATGGGAAGTGCGTGGGCGCGTCGCCCGGAACCCAAGCGGGATACTTCACCATAGCTAATGCGAATGCGTCCGAGGACAAGAACCGGTCAAGCCATCCCTGCAGGCTTGGCCAAGGCTGCGCATCAAACCACGGCTTGTCGATAAAGGCGAACTGGCGGACGAAAGGGGCAATGGCAAGATCGGCCAAGAGGGGGCGGTCAAACAAATGCGTGTCGATTTGATCGTCAAGGTCAGACAAAAAGCGGCTGGCATCGGCGCGATGCTGATCCGGGTTTTCGTCGGGATAGCGGGTGGTGTATTTGGTTCGATCCAGCGCGTGTTTAAAAGGGCCGTCGCAGCGTGCAATCAGTTCCCACGCAGCGTCCGGCATGTCGTGTAACTGCTGTGGATCTGACCGCAGAAACGCCCAAATCATGATGTCCAGACTTTCGTCGATCACCTGATCTGGAAGCACTAGGCAGGGGACGGTCCCACTGGGGGACGCCTCCAGAAATGCCTGTGGCTTGTCGCGCAAGATCACCTCGCGCAGGTCAACCTGAACGCCTGCTGCCAAAAGCGCCAGTCGCGCGCGCATCGCATAGGGGCAGCGTCGAAAGGAATACAACGTGGGCATCATGGCAGGATCGACAGCCACATCCATGCGGTCAGAACCGATGCCACCGTGGCGATCAGAACCGAACTGGCCGCCACACGTCGTGCGCGGCCATACATGTTGGCAAAGATGTAGGCGTTAAACCCGGGGGCCATTGCAGCGGTCAGCACACCCGAGCGGAACAGGTCTTGGGGCAGGGCAAAGCTGGATCCCAGCAGCCAGACAATCGCCGGATGGACCAGCAACCCGATGCAGCAGACCATGGCAATCGCCTTGATGTCGCCTTCGGGTTTGTATTGGAAAAGCACACAGCCAAGGGCAAAAAGGGCCGCTGGCAGGGCGGCTCGCACGATCAGCGACAGGGCGTCGTCAATGACACCTGGGATGGCAACCCCGCTAAAGTTCACCGCAAATCCTGCGAGAATGCCAATGACCAAAGGATTATGGAACATCGCATTGGTGACGTTGCGCGCAAGGCTGAAGCCGGATTGCCCACGGTTGCGCACAAATTCCATCACCGTAATCCCAAGCCCATAGCAAAACGGCGAGTGCATGGCGATAATCGCAAAGTTCCCCGTCAGTGCGTCTTCCCCATAAGCGCGTTCGGTAATTGGTAGGCCCAAAAGGACCGAGTTCGAAAAGAGGCAGCAAAAACCGATGGCCACGCAATCCTCCCAATCGCGATTAAAGAAGAACCGTGCGCCGAAGATACCAAGGGTGAAACAGATCGCGGCCCCTGTGTAAAAACTGAACAAAAGGCGCGGATCGAACGAGGCCGACAGGTCCAGGTTTGCGATGGACTGGAACAGGAGGCAGGGGACTGCAAAGCTTTGGGCAAAGCGCATGATGCCATCAATGCCTGCCACGGGAAACACACCCCGCCAGACGGAGACATATCCGAAACCGATGACCAAGAAGACCGGGAGAATAACATCGAGAAGTGTTTGCACAACGAAAGCCTTAGGCGTTTTCGCGGATCGCTGGGGGTTTCACACCCCCAGACCTCCGCGGAGTTTATCTGGCAAAATGAATTCAGGCGGGAAAGGTCAGCGTCATGCCGTCAAATGCGGGTTGGGTGTGATCAGCGGTTTCCGCTTTCACCGTTTCATAGTCCAGATCGTTGTGCATGTTTGTAAGCACGGCGGACTTCGGGGCCACTTTTTCTATCCAGCCGAGGGTCTGTTCAAGGTGGCTATGGGTCGGGTGCGGATCGCGGCGCAACGCGTCAACAATCCAACAGGTGAGGTTTTCCAGATGTGGCCACGCGGCGTCGGGAATCCGTGCAACGTCAGGCAGATAGACCACATTGTTCATCCGGAACCCTAGCGCGTCAATGCCGCCGTGGTTTACCTCGAACGGGGTGAAGGTGAGCGGGCCGCCGGGGCCATCGATGGTAACATCACCCTCAATAAGGTGCATGTCCAGAATTGGGGGATAAGAAGACCCTTCGGGTTGGATGAATACGTAGCCAAAGCGGTCAAACAGCGCCGCGCGCGTGGGCGTGTCAGCCCAGACCGGCAGGCGTTTGCGCATATTGATTACAATCATTCGCAGATCATCGACGCCGTGCACATGGTCGGCGTGCGAATGGGTATAGATCACCGCATCAAGCCGGCCCACATTGGCGTCCAGAAGCTGGCTGCGCAGATCAGGCGAGGTATCAATCAGAACGGATGTGGTGCCCGCATCAGTGATCCTTTCCACGAGGATGGAACAGCGACGGCGTGCGTTTTTCGGGTTGGTTGGGTCGCATGCCCCCCAATGCCCGCCAAGGCGCGGCACACCGCCCGAAGACCCGCACCCGAGAATTGTGATCTGCATCGTCGCCATTATGCCGCCTCGGAGAAGGCCGCGACCTTGGTAAACAGACGATCAAAATTGGCTTGGGTTTGGGCAGCAAAGGTCGCGTAATCCAAGCCAAAAGTTTCAGCTCCGCGCCGGGCCGTGTGTGCCGTAAATGCTGGTTCATTACGTCTGCCGCGGTGGGGCGGTGGGGCCAGATAGGGGCTGTCGGTTTCGACCAATATCCGGTCGAGCGGTGCCGCCGCAAAAATGTCGCGCAAATCGCTGCTTTTTGGGAATGCGGTGATGCCCGACATCGACAGATAAAACCCCATATCAAGGGCCGCGCGGCCCAGTTCGGCAGTGCTGGAGAAGCAGTGCATCACGCAAGGATAAGCGCCGTTTTTGTGTTCCTCGCGCAGGATGCGGGCCATGTCGTCATCGGCATCACGCGAATGGATAATCAGGGGCAGGCCGGTGTCACGCGCCACTGCAATATGGGTGCGCAGCGACGCCTGCTGAATGTCAGCAGACTCGGCGGTATAGTGATAATCAAGCCCGGTTTCACCGATTCCCACCATCTTGGGGTGGCTTGTCAGCGCCAACAGCGCTTCATAGCTTGCCATTGGCTCGGCTGCGACGCTCATCGGGTGGGTACCAGCGGCATAGAAGACCGGCGCATAGGCTTCAGCGATGGCGCGTACATTGGGTTCGTTTTTCAGTTTGGTGCAGATAGTGACCATCCGTGTCACGCCAGCCTGCATGGCACGGTCGATCACGTCTGGCAGTTCATCCTGAAAGTCGGGAAAATCAAGGTGACAATGGCTGTCGGTGATGGGGTGAATTTCGCTCATGCCGGTCCCGTTAGTTGGTCATCTGGGTGCGGTTTGACCCATCTTGAACAGGGTATCTAGGACCAGTGCAGCAGGGTCAAGGTTGACGGCCATCCCGTGACGTGCGCGCGTGCCGATCTCGTGAGCGGCTTCGGCCCATGCGCGACCCTGATCCGGGGTCGCTGACAATCGGGCGAGCACGGCCCGCTCGTTCGGTGCGGCCTCGGTTTGCGGGGGCTGGCCTGTGGCACCCGTGCGGGCAAGACGCAACATCAGCAGGTCGATCAGCGTAAACAAAAGCGCCAGTTTATCTTCGGCACCGCGGGTGGCAGCGGCCTCGGCCAACGCCAGCGCGCGGGATCGATCCATCTGGGGCAGGGTGCCCAGAATGCCGACCAGTTCAGCATACATCTTGAGACCGCCCATCAACGATAATCCAAGCGCACCGCCGACCGACCCGCCCGAAAGCGCTGCAAGCGCAGCCGGATCGCCTTGGATGTCCACATCGGATTGGGCCAATGCCTGTGCCATCTGCTCGGGTGACAAGGTGCCCAACCGCAAGGTGCGGCAGCGTGATCGGATGGTGGGTAAAAGCCCAGATGGCCGGTGGCTGATCAGCAGGATGACTGCGCGGGCAGGCGGTTCTTCGAGCATCTTGAGAAGGGCATTCGCTGCGTTCGGGTTCATCAGATCCGCGTCGT